>JAJZZR010000101.1 GCA_021797465.1 Pseudomonadota bacterium
CAGGATGTGCATGTTGATCATCACGTAGCGCTTGCTCGGGTCTGGATCGTAGACGTGCAGGTCCAGATGCAGCCGCGGCAGGTCGCTGCCGGGCTGCGCGGCGATCTCGGCATAGAGCGGCAGGGGGCCCTGCGCTCCGGCTGCCAGGTCTGCGGAACCGCCGGAGGCGGGTGGCTGGATCGCCGGGGCGAGATCCGCCGGATTGGGCGAGCCGGGAAGCGTCAAACCGCCGGCCGGGCCGGGCCGCAAGGAATGCCCTGCTGTCGAGAATGGCGCCGGCGGCTCCGCCGTAGCGAGTGACGGCTGGCCTGATGTGCGGGTGAGCGCCGCCTCGGCTGCGGCCGTGGACGTTGGCGGCGTCGCCGTCCAGGAAGCCGGCCCGGCACCTGACTGCGGCAATGCACGAGTGGGCATCACGGGCGCCGGATTTGGTGCCACGGCCGCTCGGGCCGCCGCTGGGGCGGGCGAGGGTGCCGGGTGGCGTAGCATCAGCCAGGTCAGGACAACCACATTGATCAGCAGCAGGGCGCCGATGATCAGGGCCCACGCCGGCAGCCCTCGGCGCGGCGGGACGATTTTGACCTCGAACAGGCCCGGTCCATCCTGACGTTGGCGGGCGCTCTCGGATTTCTTCAGCGCATCGAGGATGAATGACATGTCAGCCGCCTTGGCCGTGCCGACTGAGGATCGGCGTCCCCGGCTCGGCAAGCGCGCCGGACAGCGCCAATTGCGTCTTGATACCGGCGATTCCGTCGACCGTCAACCCGTGCGCGTGCTGGAAGCGGCGCACCAGGCGAGTCAGACGCGCATCGTACACGTCGCTCGGGGGCTGTTTGTCCCGGATGCCTTCCACGCGCTCCAGGCTCTCGCGCAGCCAGCGCACGCGCGCCCCGCTCATGCCTTGCAGGAGCGTGCGCACCCGCCCGCCGACCGGCCGCCACAGCAGGACGTAATGACCCATCCAATCGCGCGAGAGCGCGGCAATACTCACCCGCTGAGGAGTGGGTCCGAGCGCGAGCAGCGCATGTGCGTGATCCAGGCCGGTCATGAGTACCTCGTACCTGTGGCCCCTCGAGCCGATCAGCCGCAGGATGGCCGGCCGATTGTACAGACGCAGCTGCCCGAGCGAGCCGTGCGACTTGAGGCAGGCCAGGCCGTGCTGCGCCGCCTGGGCACAGGGACCCGTCCCCGAGCCCGGGTCACCGCCGACATAGCGCAGATTCCATAGCCCGAACAGCTTGGCATAGGCCGCCTGCCGGCTGGTCTGTCTCGTGTATCGGTCGAGCAGCGCCGCCAGCGTTGGCTTTATCTTCACAGGCCGAGGCGCGGGCGCGTCGGGCTGCACCGCCGGCTTGATGATGCGTGACGCGGCCGGTGCGGGTTGCCACGCCACCGGCCCAAGCCGCCACAGCGCGAGGGCTGTGGCGGTGAGAAGAACGAGCGCGGCAGCCGCGGGCCATATCACCCAGCCGCGCCGCGGGCGCCATCCGAACACCTCGCGGGCGGCCTGGCGCACCAGGGCGGAGGTGATGCGGTGACGATCGAGCGAATAACCCCCCAGCAGCGCCCGGTCGCACAGGATGTTGATGACCCGAGGCACTCCGCCGGAGAGGCGATGGATTTTCCGCAGAGCACCGCGGCTGAAAATCTCGGTGGTTGCTCCCGCCACGCGCAGCCGATGCCGGACGTAGGCCGCGGTCTCGGGCGCCGAGAGCGGATCGAGATGATAGCGGCCGGTGACACGCTGGGCGAGCTGGCGCAATTCGCTGCGCTCGAGCAGCTCGCGCAGCTCCGGCTGCCCAATCAGGATGATTTGCAGGAGCTTCTGGGTGTTGGTCTCCAGGTTGGTGAGCAGCCGCACTTGCTCGAGCACCTCCGGCTCGAGGTTCTGCGCCTCGTCGACCACCAGTACGACGCGCTGTCCCGCCGCGTGCGCGCGCAGCAGGTAGGCGTTGAGAATGTCGACCAAGTCCTTCAGGGAGCCGGCGGCGGCATCGGGCACCCCGATGCCGAGCTCTTCGCACAGGGTCAACAGGAACTCCGGCGCGGTCATGCGCGGATTGAAAATGAGCGCAAGCTCGGCATTTTCCGGCGCCTGCGCCAACAGCGAGCGCACGATCGTCGTCTTTCCCGTCCCCACCTCGCCGGTGAGCTGGATGAAGCCGCCGGCCTCCTTGATGCCGTACAACAGGTGCGCCAACGCCTCGGCGTGCCGCTCGCTCAGAAACAGATAGCGGGGGTCCGGAGTGATCGAGAACGGTTTCTCGTTCAAACCAAAAAAGGACACGTACATCGTAAGTCGACTATTTCAGAATGTTGCCCCGGCGCAGCGCCGCGTTGCCGAAGCGCGCGCGGACCTGCTCGAGTGTCGAATCGAGGCGCGCATCATCCCCGGCGCGCTCCGCAGTGTCGAACAGGCCCATCTGCCGGGCGGGCGAGAGCCCCCCGAGCACCACGCCCAGCAGGCGCAGTTTGGCACCACGGTGCTCGGCCAGCCAGCGCCGCAACAGATCCCGAGCCACGTCGCGGATGACGCGTTGCGCCTGCGTCGGCGGAGCGATCGCCCGCTGCCGCGTGAAGGTCGTGAAATCGCGGCAACGAATCTTCACGCCAACCCGGGCAGTCATCAATCCTTTGTGGCGCAGCCGCCCGCAGGCGGTGTCCGCCAGACGGCACAGCTGGGCGTCGAGCGCTCGGGGATCCTCGAGGTCGCGAGCGAAGGTGTCTTCGGCGCTGAGCGATTTCTCCTCCAGGTCGGTCAGTACCGGCCGCTCATCCACGCCGGAGGCTCGTTCACGCATGCAAGCGGCGTCCCGCCCGAACAGCCGCCAGAGCAGCGCATCGGGTGCGCCGCGCAACTGCCCGAGCGTGCGCAGTCCGGCCGCCTCGACCTCCTCGCCAAGCTTGCGCCCCAGTCCCGGCAGCCGCCGGATCGACAGCGGGTCGAGGACCGCGCGGACGCGTTCGGCCGGCACGACGGTCAGTCCGTCCGGTTTCTCGAGGTCGGAGGCGATTTTCGCCACCAGCTTGTTGGTGGCTACGCCAACGGAGGCGGTCAGACCCGTACGCGATCGAATCTCGTCCTTGATGCGCCGTGCGATGGCCGGCGGCTCCCCAAATAATCCCACGCTGCCGCTCACATCGAGAAACGCCTCATCGAGCGATAATCCTTGCACCAACGGCGTGATCTCTTGGAATACCGCGAAGATCTGGCGCGAGACCTCCCGGTAGCGCGGCATGCGAGGGGGAACGCATATCAGCGCCGGACATAGCCGCAGCGCCGTGTTCATCGGCATGGCCGAGCGCACACCGAACCGGCGGACCTCGTAGCTGGCCGCCGCCACGACGCCGCGAGCGCCGGCATGCCCGACCACCACCGGCTTGCCGGCGAGCTCCGGCCGGTCGTGCTGCTCCACGGACGCGAAAAACGCGTCCATGTCGACATGCAAAATGGCGCGGATCATGGCGGAAGGGCTCCGCGAACGGCGCTCAGAGCGTGAGGAAGCCGTAGGTTGCGATTACCAGGAACATCAACGCGAAAGCGGTCACGTAGCCCAGCGAGATCACGGCAAGTTTCGCGAGGGTACGCCCCGGACTTTCCCGATACACCCGACGCATCGCCAAGTAGAAGTAGACCAGCACGTAGATCGACAGCGCGTCGCTGACCGGACCGAGGACCAGTCCCGAGGAGGTGATCATCTCGAGCAGCGTATACAGGCCGAGCAACACGAAAATGCTCGCCTGGTTGTGGACGAGGAACAACAGATGCTCGACATAGTAGCGCCGTGGGTTCCGGTGCAACGGTTTCAGACACAGGGCCATGAGCGGCAGAAACAGGAACATGCCCCGCTCGATGTTCTGCAGCCAGATTGTGTCGAGCCGCTCGAAGCCGCCCTCGGTGTTCAGCGCCGTCCAGTTGCGCTGAATGCGCGGGGAGAGGTCGGTGCACCATGCGCCGAGTCTTAGGCTGCGTGCTGCGATCGCCTTGCACGCCGATTGCATCGGCACGGTGGTGGGAGCCGTGGGCGCGGCCGTGGCGGGATTGCGGTCGATCCGCCCGGAACCGGCGGAGCCGGCGTTTACGTCGTACCGGAACAATCCGTGGGAGTTCTGCACCCGGATCGGGGGTGGGGACAGCCACGACTGCAGTCCTACCAGGAGGAAGAAAATGATGCTCACGACCAGATAGAGCCGTACTGGCGGCAAATAGCGCGCGCGGTGGCCGGCGAGGAATTCCTCCGTCAGAAATCCCGGGCGCAGCAGCAGCGCGTACACCGTCTGCCACAATCGTGAATCGGCATGCGTCAGGTCCTCGGTCGCTTCCCCGATGAAATGACGCAACGAGTGGGCCGGGTGCGTGTGGTGGCGCTGACCGCATTCGCTGCAGAAAGGTCCGGTGAGAATCGTTCCGCAGTTGGCGCAAGCGCGGTCCGCCGGGATCTCAGGCCCGCCGGTGGGAGCGGCCTGTCCGGCGGCGGAATTCATGCGGGCCGGGCCGGCGCGCCGGCGTGCGGCGACTGCGGGCCCGCCTGCCTGCCGAGTTCGTGCGGGGCGAAGTCATCGACATGAATGAGGTTCATGACTTTGCGGTCGTACTCGTGCAGGGCCTGTGCCTCGGCCGAGGTGATGATTCCGGCCGCGAGCGCCTGGTCGATCTGTCCGGGCAGGTCCAGCGCGGTGATGCGTCCAGCCTTGACGCCCTCGACGCGAATGCGCTTTTCGATGGGCTCCATTTCCATGGCGAGCGCCAGGGCCTCGCCCAGCAGCCCCAGAGGATTATCCGCCTGGACGGTGGTGTAAATGAATTGGCCGAGACGCACGCGCGCATCGCCCGGCTGGGTGAGAAGCTCGGCGACCTGTCGGCCGAGCCGGTCGGATGGCGATGAATAATGTCGGCCGCGCGGAAAGACGACCACCCGCATAAGTCCCGCGAGCAGCCGGTTCGGGAAGTTGCGCAGAAAGCCGTGCAATTGCTCCTGGGCGTGATACAGCAGGTTGCGGCAAGCCCACTCGACGATGGGCAGGTCCTGCGCCGGCCGGCCCTGATTCTCGTGATGCTTCAGCACCATCGATGCCAGGTACATCGCCGACAATACATCGCCGAGCCGTGCCGAGAGGTTCTCCTTCTTCTTCAGATATCCCCCGAGCGTCAGCATCGCCACATCCACCGTGAAGGCGAACGAGGCGCTGAAGCGCACGATGTGCTGGTAGTAGCGCGCGGTCGGACCGCTCACCGGCGAGCGGGTGAAGCGCGCATGGGTCAGCGCCATGACCAGCGATCGCACCGCGTTGGAGATCGTGAAGCCGATGTGGCCGAACAGCGCGCGGTCGAACTCCTCTACGCCGCGCACGTGGTCCGGGTTTCGGGCCGCGTTCATCTCGCGCAGCACGAATGGATGACAGCGCACAGCGCCCTGTCCGAATATGATCAAGCTGCGGGTAAGTAGATTGGCGCCCTCGACCGTGATCGCCACCGGCACGCACTGATGGCCGCGCGCCAGATAGTTCTTCGGGCCGAGGCAGATGCCTTTGCCGCCGTGCACGTCCATGGCATCGTTGGCGACTTGTCGACCCATCTCGGTGACATGGTACTTGAGCATCGCCGAGGGGACCGACGGCTTCTCGCCTCCGTCGATTGCGCCGGCGGTGACCGAGCGCGCCGCGTCCATCGTATACGTCAGCCCGGCCATGCGCGCGAGCACCGCCTCGACGCCCTCGAATCGCCCCACCGGAGTATTGAACTGCCGGCGGATGCGGGCGTAGGCGCCGCTCGCCCATACTCCGGCCTTGGCGCCGCCCGTGGCGTTGGATGGCAGCGAGATACACCGCCCGACCGACAGTTGCTCCACCAGCATGCGCCAGCCGGTGCCGGCCATCTTCGGACCGCCGATGATGAAATCGAGCGGCACAAACACATCATATCCCTGGATCGGGCCGTTCTGGAACGGGATGTTCACGGGAAAGTGCCGCCGGCCGATGCTGATGCCGGGCGTGTCGCGCGGGATCAACGCGCAGGTGATGCCCACGTCGACCGGTCCACCCAGGAGCTTCTCCGGATCGAACAGCCGGAAAGCCAGTCCGATGACCGTCGCGATCGGCGCCAGGGTGATGTAACGCTTGGAAAAGTTGAGCCGCATCCCGAGCACGTCCTGGCCCTGCCACGTACCTCGGCAGACAATACCGGTGTCGGGGATGGAGGCGGCGTCGGAGCCCGCACGCGGTCCCGTGAGAGCGAAGCACGGCACTTCCTCGCCGCGCGCCAGGCGGGGCAGATAATAGTTCTTCTGATCTTCGGTGCCGTAATGGTTGAGTAACTCGCCGGGACCGAGCGAATTCGGCACCGCGATGGTGGAGGAGGCGGTCGTGCTGCGGCTGGCGATCTTGGTGAGCACACACGAGTGCGCGTAGGCGGAGAACTCCAGTCCGCCATAGCGCTTCGGAATGATCATCGCGAAGAATCCGCGCGATTTGATGAAATCCCATACCGGCGCGGGCAGGTCGCCGATTTCATGCGTGATGGCCCAGTCGTCGAGCATGCCGCAGAGCTGTTCGCACGGCCCGTCGAGGAACGCCTGCTCCTCGGCGCTCAAGCGCGGCGGCCGGGCGGCGAGCAGCTTCGACCAGTTGGGCGCGCCGGTGAACAGCTCCCCATCCCACCAGACCGTGCCGGCTTCGAGCGCCTCGCGCTCGGTTTGCGACATCGGCGGCAGCAGCTTGCGGTAGGTCCGCATGAAGGGGCGCGTGATCAGCGCCTTGCGCAACCAGCGCACGTTCAGCAGCCACAACGCCGCCAGCGACAGCCACAGAAAGCCCTTCCACGTGGCGCCCGCGGCGCTGTGCGCGCCGAAGTAGCTGTACGCGGCCAGCAGCACGGTGAACGTGGCGGTGAAGGCCAGCAGGGACAGCCGCCGGTAGGCCAGGTAGAGCACGGCGGCGACGAACAGGAGGGTTATGATGCCCCCCGCCTGGGTCACGGCATACGCGATGGCCGCGGCCGCAATCAACGCGAGGAGTACACCCAGCATGGAAGCTCCTTCAATCCAACTTGTTCATGAGCGTCAGCATTCTGTCCGGATCGCCCCGGGGCGCGAAAGCCGCTCCTGCGCGATACCACGGCCGACGTTGCGTGCGGGTCACTGCGCGTCACCTGCGCCGCGCAGGCCCGGGGCCGACTCCGCAGCGCGGCGCTGCAGAATCGAGCTCCTGTCCGCCCGCTCGACGCCTCCCCGTGCAGCCTGCGCCTCGCACCGGTCAAAATCGCTCGCGGCGATACTGCGGCGCTTAGCCCAGGAGCGCCTTCACTCCCTCGCGCTCCTCGCGCAGCTCGGCGAGCGTCGCGTCCATGCGCTTGCGGCTGGCGACATCGATCTCCAGACCCGTCACGATACGGTATTCGCCGTCGTGCGTGGTGACCGGATAGGAGTAGATCACACCCTCCGGGATACCGTAGCTGCCGTCGGACGGTACCGACATGCTGACCCAATCCCCCTCGCGCGTGCCGTTCACCCAGGTATGGATGTGATCGATTGCGGCCGAGGCGGCCGAGGCGGCCGACGAGGCGCCGCGCGCCTTGATGATGGCCGCGCCACGCTGTTGCACGAGCGGGATGAAGGTGTGCTCCACCCAGGCGTCATCCACCAGCGAGCGGGCGGGTTGGCCGCCGACCAGCGCATGGTTGATGTCCGGATACTGTGTCGAGGAGTGATTCCCCCAGACCGTCATGCGGCGGATGTCGCGCGCATGCATGCCGGTCTTCTCGGCGAGCTGTGCCAGGGCGCGATTGTGGTCGAGGCGGGTCATCGCGGTGAAATTGCGCGGATTCAGATCCTTGGCGTTGGCGCGCGCAATCAACGCATTGGTGTTGGCCGGGTTGCCTACCACCAGCACCTTGACGTTGCGAGCGGCGACCTCGTTGAGGGCTTTGCCTTGCGCAGAGAAGATCTGCGCGTTGCCGAGCAGCAGGTCCTTACGTTCCATGCCGGGCCCGCGCGGGCGCGCGCCGACCAGCAGCGCCACGTGGCAGTCGCGAAACGCGACCTTGGCATCGTCCGTGGCGATGATCTTGTTCAGGCCCGTAAACGCGCAGTCGGCAAGCTCCATTACGACCCCATTGAGCGCCGGCAGCGACGGGGTGATTTCCAGCAGGTGCAGATTGATGGGCTGATCCGCTCCCAGCAGCTGCCCGGCGGCGACCCGGAAAGCGAGGGCATAGCCGATCTGGCCGGCGCCGCCCGTGATCGCGACATTCAATGCGGGTTTCATGGTGAGTCGATTCCTTCGAGGAAAGCTTGTGATTCTAGCGCCGAGAGCTCCCATTTATCATCCCGTCCTGAAGGGCGCCGAAGGCACCCCGGGCCTCGACACGTTCCGTCCGGCGAGTCGCCGGGACGCGCGGCCGCGGCGCCTCAGGCCGGTTGGTCAAGCGCTCCCGGAGCAGGGTGCAGCAGATGGCTGAACGGAGCGCCGGAGCTGCTTTGACGCTGCAGCAGCGCGAGCAGCTCCTCGATGGCGCAAGGCTCGCCGAAAAGCCTCCCCTGCACCTGGGTGCAGCCGTTGCGCCGCAGGAAGTCCAGCTGGCTTTGCGACTCGACTCCCTCGGCGACCACGACCATGCCGAGGCTGCGACCCATTTCGATGATGGTGCGGACCAAAGTGGCATTGCCGGTGTTCACGCCCACGTCGCGCACGAACGACTGATCGATCTTGAGCGTGCCGATCGGAAACTGCTGCAGTGCCGACAGTGAGGAGTAGCCGGTGCCAAAGTCGTCGATCGACAGGTGCAGCCCCATGGCGTAGAGCTCCTCGAGCAGCCGCAGGGTGTTCTTGGTATCGGCCATGAGCGTCGTCTCGGTGATCTCCAGCTCGAGCGCGGTCGGTGAGACGCCGTGGCGGCGGAACACCGAGCGGCAGCGCAGGATGAAGCTGGCCTGACGCAGCTGGCGCAGCGAGAGATTCAGCGAGATGCGCCCCGGCTCCCCGCCGGCGCCCTTCAGCTGTCGATAATCCATGCATACCCGGTTCAGCACCCACTCGCCGATGTCCAGGATGAGATTGGTCTCCTCGGCGAGGGGGATGAAGCGCGACGGCGGAATGTCGCCGTGTCCCGGCAGGCGCCAGCGCAACAGCGCCTCGGCGCCCACCACCCTGCCGCTGGCGAGCTCGACTTTCGGCTGATAGCGGATGACGAGCTCGTCGCGCTCGAGCGCGCGGCGCAGTTTGCTCTTCAGGATCAGCCGCTCGACCGCGGCCGCGTTCATCTCCGGAGCGTAGAATGCAAACGTGTTGCCGCCGTTCTGCTTGGCGTGATACATGGCCGCATCGGCGTTGCGGATCAGGTCGATGACGTTCTCCGCATCGCGCGGGCAGAAGGCTATACCCACGCTTGCGGTGAGAAACACTTCCTGCTGGTTCAGCTGAAACGCGCGCGCGACTTCATTGAGGATCGCGCGCGCCAGCTGCCCGATCGGCACGCGATTGTCGGTCTCGGCGGGCAGCCCGTGCAGGCACAGCGCGAACTCGTCGCCGGCCAGCCGACCGAGAATCGCATTCGGCGGCAGAGCCCGAGTCAGCCGTTCGGCCAGCACTTCCAATACCCGGTCGCCGGTGTCGTGGCCGAACGTGTCGTTGACCTCCTTGAACCGGTCCATGTCCAGATACAACAGCGCCACCGCATGCCCGCTGCGCAATCCGCGCGACAACGTCTGCTGCAGCACGTGTTGGAACTGCATGCGGTTGGCGACTTTGGTGAGCGTATCGTATCGGGCCAGGTAGCGAATGCGCCGCTCGGCGCGTTTGCGGTCGGTGATGTTGCGGGCGACGAAGATGTTGCCCTGGAACTGCGGGTCGTCGGTCTCGATACGCGACCCGGCGAGGGACACCGGGATGGTCTGACCGTCACGCGTGCGGATCACGGTCTCGCGCGTATCCTGCGCGGCTTGCAGCAGGTCGAAGTCGGCGCGCGCGTGCTCCTCGAGCAGCGATGCGATGCCGCGGCCGAGCAGTTCCTCTTCGCCGAAGCCGAGCATCTTGCAGGCCGCCGCATTGGCGGATTTGATCACACCATCCGGGGAGGTGAGGAACACCGCATCGGCCATGCTGTTCAGAACGCTGCGCAGGTAATCCTTGTTGATGGTCGATTGGCGCAGCCGTGCGCGCATTCGCTCCATGGCCTGCTCGAGCTCGGCCAGGCCATCCTGGCTGTACGTTTCGACGGGGCGCGCGTAATCACCCTGGCCGATGCGCTGGGCGCTGCGGGTGAGCGACTCGGCAGCCTGCTGCACCGTCCGGCCCGACCGCCATGCTCGCACTGCTACGATGACGCCACCGCCAGCGGCCACCGCCCCGCCCAGCGCCACCGGCACGATGCCCGGCCAATGACCCCACAGCGCCACCGAGGCGCTCAGCGCGGCAGCAGCGAACGTGGCCGCGAACGCCCAGAGCGCGGAGCTGAGGTTCTTTAATGCGCGGCTCAACCGAGGTCACTCACCAGTGCAGAACGAGATCCGATCGTGTCCACCACGCTACGGCGCACAGGAGCCGGCCCCGATAGAGATCGGATCGGCGCGCTCGCAGATCGGCGGAGGGTCCCGGCAAGCTGGGGCCGGCGCTACCCGGCGGCTCGAGCCGCTCTCCATGCCCAGGTGCCCAGGCACAGGCTCGGAGAATATCAGAGTCCCCCGCCGCCCGCACGAACAGCCGCCGGCGCGAGACGTGGCCGATGCCGGGGCGCGGCCCGCGCTTCGCGCTAGCCTCGCGCGCCGGACCAGATCCGCTTGAGGTAGTTCACCATCAGGCCGCGCATGGTGGACATCGGGTCCGCGGTGGCCGCGAAGATCGGCGGTCTGCGCCGCAGCAGCCGCCAATTCTCGCTGCGCAGCACCCGGCGCAGAAACTCGACGTTGCGGTCGATGGCCTCGATGTACGGATTGCGTCCGTTGTACAGAATCTCGATGTGACGATACACCCCGCCGAATTCTCCATCGAGCCGCTTGATGCGCACCTCGTCCACGAACTTGGGTGTCTGGCGCAGCAGATCGAGGCCCGAGGCGTATTTGACCTCGGGCTGGCCGCTGGCGGAGACCGGCAGCGCCACGCCGCCGAGTACGAACTCGAGGTACAGCCGGTCGCGGCACTTCTCCAGGTAACAACGATCGGCCATCTGGGCGATCATGTCGGCGGTGCCGAGCAGATGCCCCACGATGATGTCGCGGCGGTCGCTCAGACGCGCCTCGATCTGCGCCGCCGGAAACTCGTAGCCGGTGAAGTGGATCACTTCCCGGGCGAACGGCACCCAGTGCTCGAGCCCGATCCGCGGCAGATAGTCCTCGAGGAAGCGCGCGCCACGCGAGACGTGCACCCGGGTGAATTCGGCGCCGTTGCGCGAGTCGTGCTCGTCGGTGCGGCGCAGATATCCGACGTCGTGAAACAATCCGGTGATGAGGCCAGCGATCGCGCGCTCGCCGCCGAGCCGCGCGGCCGGTTCGGCCTGGCGCTCGTAGCCGACCAGCAGGCGCGCCAACGCGAGAGTTATGTCGAGAGTGTGCTGGCGGTCGTGATAGACGGTGTCGACGCCGTAGTAGCCGGGGGCCTCGCCGGCGAACAGCCGCTCGAAGTGAGCAAACGCGCGCCGTAGCGGCTCCAGAGACGCGCTCGGCCAGGTGGGGGCGAACAGCGCCTCAATGGCCGCCTGCACCGCGGTCGTGGAGCTGACTTGCACGGTGTCGGTGACGTCGAAATCGCTGCGCCGGGCGCTGGTCATTTTACTTTGTGAGCCCGCGCGGTGGGCCGCCGGCCGGATTGATGCTCGGGTCACTCTGGGCCAAAGGTCATCCGGATACCGAGAGCCATTGCACAGAATCATCGGCTGCGCCGGGTGAACCGCGACCCGCCTCACGTCACCGGTTCGGGCGCGGCGATGCCGTGCTGCTTCAGCAGCGCCTCGATTCGAGGCGGCCGTCCGCGAAACGCGATGAACGCCTCGAGGGGATCCCGGCTGCCCCCCTGCGAGAGGATCGTGTCGACATAACGCCGCGCCGTGGCGCGATCGAATATGCCATGCTCCTCGAATGCCGCGAACACGTCGGCGGCAAGCACCTCCGCCCATTTGTAGCTGTAATAGCCGGCGGAATAGCCGCCGGCAAATATGTGGCCGAAGCTCATCGGGAAGCGATTCCACTCCGGCATGGGTACGACGGCGACTTGCCGGTGCACGTCGCGCAGCAGCTCCAGCACGCGCCCGCCGCGCTCGGGGTCGTACTCGGCATGCAGCCGGAAATCGAACAGCGCGAACTCGAGTTGACGCGCCATGTGCAGTCCGGCCTGAAAGCTCCGGGTTGCGAGCACGCGCTCCTGGACGTCGGCCGGCAGCGGCGCGCCGCTGCGATAGTGGCCCGAGATCCGTTGCAGCACCTGCGGGTTCCAGGCGTAGTTCTCCATGAACTGGCTGGGCAGCTCGACCGCATCCCAAGCGACCCCGTTGATTCCGGCGAGACTCGGGAAGTCGACCCGGGTGAGCAAATGGTGCAATCCATGCCCGAACTCGTGGAACAGCGTCAACACGTCATCGTGCGTCAGCAGCGCGGGCCGATCCGTGCCCGGGGGCAGCAGGTTCAGGACCAGGTGCGCTACCGGCAGCGCGTTGCCGCCGGCCAGATGCATCCGGCCGATGCACTCGTCCATCCAGGCGCCGCTGCGCTTGTGAGGCCGTGCGTACGGATCGAGGTAGAAACTTCCGACCGGCCGTCCGTCGCTGTCGATTTCGAAGTAACGCACGTCGGGGTGCCAGACAGGCGCCCCCGAGCGCTCCCGGATGCGCACGCCGAACAGCCGTTCGGCGACCTCGAACAGTCCCGTCAGCACCCGCGGCAGCGGAAAGTAGGGGCGCAGCGCCTCCTGCGAGACCGCGTGCTGCTGCTGCTGGAGCCGCTCGGAGTAGTACGCGACGTCCCAGGCCTCGAGTTCGTGGCCGGCGAAGTCCCGCAGTTGCGCGAACTCCCGCAGCGCAGCGGATCGTGAGGCGCGCGCGAGCTCGCCGAGAAACGCCAGGACCTCCCCGGGGCTGCGCACCATGCGCTTTTCGAGGGCGTATTCGGCGAAGCTGCCGAAACCGAGGACACGCGCCACCTCGTGCCGTCTGGCGAGGATCTGCTCGATGACAGGGGCGTTGTCCCAGCGCCCGACCTGCGGCCCACGATCCGATGCGCGGGTGGACCAGGCTTCGTAGAACACCCGGCGCAGCTGCGCGGATTGTGCATCCGTCACCACGGCCACATAGGTGGGTTGGTCCAGAGTCAGAATCCACCCCTCCGTGCGCTGCTCGTGCGCCCGCTGCCGGGCCTGCTCGATGACGACCTCGTTCAAGCCCCGCACCTGGGCGGGGTCCGTCACGTGGTGGCTCCATGCGGCGGTCGCGTCCAGCACGTTTTCCTCGAACTTCGATTGCAGCTGGGTGAGCTCCAGCATGAGCGCCTTGAAGCGCTGCTTGGCGTCGCTCGGCAGGGCGACTCCAGCCAGGGCGAAGTCCTGTAGCGCATGCTCGAGCACGCGCCGGCGCACCGGATCGAGGGTTTTGCCCTCGTGTGACGCGATGGTGCTGTAGGCCTTGTACAGCCGCTCGTTCTGAGCGAGGTCCGTCTGATACGCCGAGAGCAACGGCAGACAGGTGTTGTACGCGGCGCGCAGCGCCTCGGAATTGAGCACCGCGTTCAGATGGCTGACCGGTGACCAGGCGCGGGCCACGCGGTGATGAAGTGCCTCGAGCGGCTCGACTACCGTGGCGAAGGTCGGCGGCTCGTGGCTGGCGATCTGATCGATTTGGCCGCGGGCCTGCGCGAGCAACGCGCTGATCCCGGGCTCGACGGCGGCCGCCTCGATACGCCCAAAGGGCGGCAGCGGCTCTTGCGCCAGGAGGGGATTGTCCATGGCGGGGGATTCTGCCAGTTACGCCCGAGCAATACATGTCCGGGCGGATCGGTGGTCGCGGGCCCGCTCAGCGCATCGTGACCAGTTCCTCGGCGCTCGTCGGGTGAATGGCCACGGTATCGTCGAAATCCGCCTTGGTCGCCCCCATGCGCACGGCCACAGCGAACCCCTGCATCATCTCATCGGCCCCCGGACCGATGACGTGCACCCCCACCACCCGCTGCTGCGGGCCCACGGTCACCAGCTTCATGTCGCAGCGCGGCTTGCGTTCGGTGAGTGCGTGATACATGGGCACGAAGCTGGACTTGAACACGGTGACGTCGGCATCGCCGTAGCGCTCACGGGCCGCCGCTTCCGTCAGCCCGACCGTACCTATCGGCGGGTGGCCGAACACCACCGTAGGAATATTCTGATAGTCGAGGTGGCGGTCGCCGCGGCCGCCGAACAACCGATCGGCGAGCCGCCGGCCCGCGGCGATCGCCACCGGCGTCAGTTGGGCCCGCCCCGTGACATCGCCGATCGCATAGATGCCCGCAGTGCTGGTGGCCTGGTACTTGTCGGTCTCGATGTACCCCTCGGCATCGCAGGCCACCTCGGCGCGCGCGAGATTCAAGTCGGCGACCGCGCTGGCCCGGCCGATCGCCCACAGCACGCAATCGAAGAGGCCGAGGCTCCGGCCGTCGCGAATGCGCAGAGTCAGCTCGCCGGCCTCACCCGCCAGGGCGTCGGGCACGGCCTGCGTGTGCAGCGCCACGCCCTGCGCGGCGAGGATCTTCAACATGGATTCCCCGAGCATCGCATCGAACTGGCGCAGCGCCGAGCCGGTGCGCATGACGAGTGCCACGCTGGAGCCGAGCGCGGCGAAGATGCCCGCCAACTCGAGCGCGATGTATCCGCTACCCACCACGGCTACGCGCCGCGGTCGCTCGGGGAGCTCGAAGAAGCCGTCCGAAGTGATGCCGTGCTCGGCGCCCGGCAGCGGCGGCAGCAGTGCGCGGCCGCCGGTGGCGATGACGATGTGCGGAGCGGAAAGCCGGGCTCCGTTTACCGTGACCGAATTTCGGTCGGCGAACGCGGCCCGGCCGCGTTCCAGCGTGACGCCGCGCCGGCCAAGATTACTTGCGTAGTTGGTATTTAGGCGTTGGATGTAGGCGTCACGCTTGCCTTTCAACATGCTCCAGTCGTGGGCGCCGCAGGAGTGCGAAAACCCGTATTCCGGAGCATCGTGTCCGCCCTCGGCGAGATCGGCGGCGTACCACATGACCTTCTTCGGCACGCAGCCGACGTTCACGCAGGTGCCGCCCAGACGGTGTGATTCGATCAGCACCACCTTGGCGCCGTACTCGACGGCGCGCTGCGCCGTGGCCAAGCCACCGCTGCCGCCGCCGATGACGATCAAGTCGAATTTGTTCATGCGCTTCCCATCAGGCCGGCAGCGCGGTGTATTACTTGGCGGCGCGCGCGCGGCTCGAAGTCTTCGCGGCGCTCTTGGTCCGCTTGTTCGCCGCGGATGCCGGGCCCTTGGCTTTCTTTGCCGCCGGACCGGCGGATCGAGCCGGCCGCTCGTCGCCGTTGCGACTGGCCTTGGCCGCTGCACGGACCGGCGCCTTTCTACGCGCCGTACGCGGGGCGGCCGTGCCATTGGCTGTCCCTGGCGACCGGCCCCCCGGCCCGCCCGATCCCGGGCGGGCGCTCGCCGCTTTCGCGGGAGCTGCTGTGCCACTGGCCGTCCCTGGCGACCGGCCCCCCGGCCCGCCCGATCCCGGGCGGGCGCTCGCCGCTTTCGCGGCTCGCCCAAAGCGGCCGCGTCGGCCCCGGGCCGGAGCCTGCGCGAGCATCGTGCGGCATTCTTCGAGGGCCAGGGATTTCGGGTCGCGGTCCTTGGGGATCTTGGCGTTCTTGGCGCCGTCGGTGACGTATGGACCGAAGCGCCCGTTCAGCACTTGGATCCCGTCGACTCCGAAATCGCGGATGATCCGGTTGGCGTCCGCTTCCTTCTTCAGACGGATGACCTCCAGCGCCCGCTCGAGCGTCACGGTGTACGGGTCGTCTTCCTTCAAGGAGACGTACTTGCTCCCGTACTTCACGTAGGGCCCGAAACGGCCGATGTTGGCCACTACGGGCTCGCCGTCGGCAGTCTCGCCCAGCGTGCGGGGCAGCTTGAACAGCTCCATCGCATCGGCGAGGGTGATCGAATCCATCTTCTGCCCAGGCCTGAGACCGGCGAAGCGCGGCTTCTCGGCGTCGTCCTTTGTGCCGATCTGCACGAACGGACCGAAGCGGCCCATGCGCACGGTGATCGGCTTGCCGGTTGCGGTATCGATCCCGAGTTCGCGAGCCTGTGCGACCTGCTCGCGCGTGACGTTCTTCTCGATGTCTTCGACTTGCTGGATGAAGGGCTTCCAGAACTTCTCCAGCGGCACAGTCCAACGCTCTTCGCCGCGCGAGACTGCATCGAGCTCATCTTCCATGGCGGCCGTGAAGCCGTACTCGACGTAGCGGTGAAAGTGCTCGGTGAGGAAGCGATTTACGATCTTGCCGATGTCGGTCGGTATGAAGCGCCGGTTATCCATCTCGACGTATTCACGGTCCTGCAGGGTCGAGATGATCGTCGCATATGTCGAAGGGCGGCCGATTCCGTGTTCCTCGAGCGCCTTGACCAGGGAGGCCTCGCTGTAGCGCGGCGGCGGCTCGGTGAAGTGCTGAGCGGCAGTCAGGTTGAGCAGATCGACCGCATCGCCTTCGTGCAGCGGCGGCAGGGAATGGTCCTCCTCGTCGCCTTTGGAATCGTCGGTCCCTTCCTGATAGACCGAGATGTACCCGGGCTTGACCAGCGTCGAGCCGGTGGCGCGCAGCAGGTGCCGATCCGGTCCGTCGGGCCCCGCCAGCATATCGGCGGCTACCGTGTCGAAAACGGCCAGCGCCATCTGCGAGGCTACGGCCCGCTTCCAGATGAGCGCGTACAAGCGGTACTGATCGTGGTCGATTTTGCCCTCGACGTCCGCAGGCGTGACGGCCGCGGAGGTCGGCCGGATGGCCTCGTGCGCCTCTTGTGCGTTCTTCGACTTGGTCTTGAACACGCGCGGTTCATCCGCGACTTCCTCCTTGCCGTAAAGTCTCGCCGCGACCGCACGGATTTCCTGCACCGCTTCCTGCGCGAGCGACACCGAGTCGGTGCGCATGTAGGTGATCAGGCCGATATTGCCTTCGCCGAGGTCGACGCCCTCATACAACTGCTGCGCCAGGCGCATGGTGCGGCGGGCGTTGAAGCCGAGCTTGCGCGCCGCTTCCTGCTGCAGCGTCGAGGTGGTGAACGGCGGTGCGGGCGCGCGGCGTCGCTGCTTGCGATCGACCGTGAGCACGCGCAGTCGTCCAGGCGTGCGGCCGCCGGCCGCATCGCGTGCGGCGGCTTGTACCGAGTGCTCGACCTCGCGCGCGGTCGTCTCGTTGGTGAACGAGAACTGCTCGACTTTGCGGCCGCGATATTCGATCAGCTTCAGCGGGAATGGCGAAGTGCTCAGCGCCTCGCCTTCCAGTGTCCAGTATTCCCGCGCAACGAACGCCTCGATCTCCGCCTCTCGCTCGCAGATCATGCGCAGCGCGGGGCTCTGTACGCGTCCGGCGGAGAGGCCGCGGCGAACCTTCTTCCACAGCAGGGGCGAGAGGTTGAAGCCGACCAGGTAATCGAGCGCGCGGCGCGCCTGTTGCGCATTTACCAGATCGAGCGACAGCTCGCGCGGGCGCTCGACCGCCTCGCGAATCGCATTGCGCGTGATCTCGTAGAACGCCACCCGGTGTACCGTCTTGCCGTCGAGCTCGCCGCGCGACTGCAGGATCTCCTTCAGGTGCCAGGCGATGGCTTCGCCTTCCCGGTCAGGGTCGGTGGCCAGATAGAGGGCTTTCGATTTCTTCAGGCCGCGGACGATGCTTTCCACATGGCGCTCGTTCTTCGTCAGCACCTCGTAGCGCATCGCGTAGCCGTGATCCGGATCGACCGCGCCTTCCTTGGGCACCAGGTCACGCACGTGCCCGTAAGAGGCCAGGACCTCAAAGTCCTTGCCCAGGTACTTCTTAATGGTTTTCGCTTTGGCGGGCGATTCGACGACGACCAGGTTCTCTGCCATGTCTTCTCGTATTCCGATCAGTGCCGCGCGACCTTGCGCTCGCTGGCCATCAGCGCCTCGAAACGGGCGAACGAGTCGGACTGTCCAGGCTGCACGGACAGTGCCAGGAGCACCACCCATTTCAGCTGCTCCAGCGACGGCTCCTCGACATCCAGCGCCAGCGTGCGCTCGATGACCAGCTCGCGCTGCTCGGGCGAGAGCACGCCGTCCAGGTCGAGACGGGTGATGAACGCCCGGCATTCGTCCGAGAGCCGCCAGAGCTCTCCCTCTGCAAACACCCTCACGGCGCGCCGCGTCGGCGCCGAGGCCATGCTCGAGGCGTGTTCGGAGCCCTCGGCCAGCACCGACAGCCACTCCATCGCATGCGCGACCTCACCGGTCGTGAAGCCCCTGCGCGCGAGCGCGGAGAATATCTGCTGCCGGCCAGGCAGCTCATCGGGGTCCGACATCATGTAGTGGTCGTAGACGTAGATCAGGACGTCGAGAACGCAGCCAGTTGTCATTGAATCCAGCGTCAGTCCGAATCGATTCGGCCGTAGCGGCCGCCAGGGTATGGCGCGACACGACCCTGCAGCTCGAGTATCAGCAGCATCGAAGCGATCGATTCGCCGGACATGCCTGAGCGGGCCGCGAGGGTATCGAAGGTCACGGGCTCGAAACCGAGCGCATCTAACAGCATTTCATATTCCTTGTCCAATGCGGGCACTTGCGGATTTTGCATAATTTGTTGATTTGTTTGATGAAACGCGATCTCGGCCAGTACCTGTGCCGGAGTCTCGACCAGATGAGCGCCCTCGCGGATTAGCTGGTGACATCCGCGCGAGAGGGGATTGCGGACCGACCCGGGTACCGCAAAGACCTCCCGGCCCTGATCGACCGCGAGGTGCGCGGTGATCAGCGAGCCGCTCTCGGCGGCGGCCTCCACCACCAAGGTCCCCAGTGACAGTCCGCTGATGACCCGGTTGCGCCGCGGGAAATTCTGCCGCCGGGGCGCCTCCCAGGGCGGGAATTCCGAGACGAGCGCGCCGCGTTGCAGAATGCGCTCCGCCAAAGCGCTGTTCTCTCGCGGGTACCTATGGGCCAGGCCGCAGCCGAACACGGCGATCGTCGTGCCGTCGGCCTCGAGCGCGCCCTCGTGGCCCGCCGCATCAATGCCCCAAGCCATCCCGCTGGTGATCACCAGCCCGGCGCGCGCAAGCGCTGTGGCGAACTCGCGTCCGATGCGGCGCCCTGCCGGCGTCGGGCGGCGAGAGCCGACCACCGCCAGCTGCGGTCGTCGCAAAGCAGCGACATCACCCTGCACGTAGAGTACGGGCGGCGCGCCGCGTGTGGCCGCCAATTGCGGCGGGTACGCCGCGTCCAGGCACAGCACCAGCTGGGCACCGTGCAACTCGCACCACTGCACGTCCGCGCATACGCCAGGAGGCTCCGGTGCCGTCAGATAGGTCCGCACGGGTTCGGGCAGTGGCACACGGGCGACCACCCCTGGCGCGCACAGGCGGGTCGGATCGACCGCCTCCCGCGCCAGCGCCTGAACATGGTCGGCGGTCAGGCCTGGTGCGCGGGCCAAGCGGGCGCACAGGTGAGCGAGGCTCATGGACCGGCAGCTTAGGACGGCACGACCTCCGCCGCAGCGCGCAAATCCGCCGTGTTGCGCCACAAATGCAGCGGTGCGCCGCCGCCCTGCGCCACCTGAGTTGGGCCCGCCGCGCGCAGCCCGGAGGGAGCGTCCGACCACATTCCGTCGCGTGCGCGACGCGGCGAGGTGTGCGCCCGAGCGCTCGCCCGAGCGCTCGGGAACACCCGCACTGCATTCACGCGTACTCTCGGCGCATGAAGTATCGACACATGTACCATGCCGGCAACTTCGCCGACGTGCACAAGCACGTGACGCTTTTGACTGTGCTCGCGGCGCTGAAGCGGAAAGAAAAGGGTTTTCTGTACTTCGAAACCCACGCCGGACGTGGCGTGTACGACCTGGCCGATTCAGCGGCGGAGTCGCACCACGGTATCGGGCGGCTCGTGGGTGC
>JAJZZR010000071.1 GCA_021797465.1 Pseudomonadota bacterium
TCGGCGAGCCGGAACGAGGTGCGCACGGCCGAGACACGCACGCCGTTGCTGGTGGAGCGGCCGACGTAATACAGCAGGTTGTTCAGCAGATCGACCGGCGGGCTCTGGCAGTAGCGCGTCTCTCCCAACTGGTAGAGCCGCCGCATCTCGCGGTCGGCCAGCCCCAGCAGCCGCTTGACCGACACACCGCTCTCGAGCCCACCCTCGCGCAGGGCCTCGATCAGCGCACCGATCACCCACCAGAGTTGGAAAACGGGTTGGCGTGAGGCCGACTGCTCGAGCTTCTCGGCCACACCGGCGATCGCCGTGAGATTCTGCTCGATGCGCTCGCCGCGGATCCAGCCGATCATGCCCTGTTGTAACTGCGCGCGCAGCCGGCGGCACCACTGCTCGACACCGATCTGCGGCTCCCCGGGCGAGGCGGCGCGCGGCTGCGCCTGCTTGTCCGATTTGAGATTCAGCAGCAGCAGCGTGCCTTCCGAGAGCAGTGCGCTACCGCGCACGGCCCGCAGGTCGTTCAGCAACGGCAGCAGCACCAGCGCAATGTCGCGTCCACCGCCGAGTACCCGCTCGAGATAGCCCGGCAACTGCACCAGCGCGCGCAGCAGCGCGTCGAGACTCTCGGCCTGGCCCTTGCGCTCGGTGACGGTGGCGAGCAGGTAGTCGGCCACCAGCTCCATTTCCTCGGCGAGCAGAGCCGCGCCGTAGATCTCCAGGACCCGCAATACCCCTTGGGCCTGATGCAGCTCGTGCTTGCAGCGCTCGAGCAGCGTTACGTTGTCCGGCTGCTCGACATAGCTTTCGATGGCCGCGCGAGCCTCACTCAGCGTCTGCGCGAGCTCGTGCCCGACCACCTCGAGCGTCTGGGAAGCGACTTCGGACATCAACGGGCTCCGGACGACGGACTCAACTGCCGCCGGCGGCGGTGATGGGCGGGGCGGGCGCGGCCGTCGCGCCGGCCTGCGGGCGCTTGTACGCGCCCGTTGCGCCCGGGGACGGGCCACCGGGCAAGTGGAACCCGGCCGCCGCGCGTCGCAAGCCCGCCGACAGCTCGGCCAACTGCGCGATCGCGGCCGAAGTGGCATTGGTCGATTCCGCGGTCTGCACGCTGATCTCCCTCAGGACCTGCATGTTGCGCGCGATATTCTGCGCGCCGCTCGCCTGGGCGCGCGCGCTGCCGGAAATGTTCTGCACGAGGCTGGCGATCTGATTCGACACCTGCTCGATCTCATCGAGGGCCGCGCCGGCGTTCTCGGCCAGCAGGGCGCCGCCCACCACGTCGGTGGTGCTGCGCTCCATCGACACCACCGCTTCGTTGGTGTCCGTCTGAATGGTTCGGACCAGAACCTCGATCTGCTTGGTGGCATTGGCGGCGCGCTCGGCCAGCCGCTGCACCTCGTCGGCGACCACCGCGAAGCCGCGACCCGCCTCCCCGGCCATGGACGCCTGAATCGAGGCATTCAGCGCCAAAATGTTCGTCTGCTCGGCGATGTCGTTGATCAGCTCGACGATGTTGCCGATCTCCTGCGAGCTCTCCCCGAGGCGCTTGATGCGCTTGGAAGTCTCCTGGATGGTCTCGCGGATCGCGTTCATTCCGTCGATGGTCCGCCGCACCGCATCGCCCCCCTTGTGGGCGATCTCCACCGAGTGGCGGGCCACATCGGCGGCCCGTTCCGCATTGCCGGAGACTTCGGCCACCGAGTTTGCCATGCCGGACGCCGACTCGGTCGCCGAGGCGATCTGCTTGGACTGGGCACTGCTCGCCTTGGCGAGATGCTGTGAGAGCGCCTGAGTCTGGCGAGCCGCGCTGTCGAGCTGGATCGCCGAGTGGTTGATGGTGGTGACCAGGCCGCGCAGCGCATCGACCGCGTAATTTATCGAGTCGGCGATCGCGCCGGTGATCTCCTCGGTGACCGTCGCCTGAACGGTGAGATCGCCGTCGGCGAGGCTCGAAAGCTCATCGAGCAGCCGCAGGATGGCCTGTTGATTGCGGTCGTTCTCCTTGCGCTGGGTCTCGGCGGCGAAGCGCTGGTCTTGAACCTTCTTGTCGATGCGGCCGGCAAGCACGATGGCCGCCGCCAGCAGCACCGCCGCCGCCACGGCCAATACCAGCGGTCCGAAGCGCGCCAGCGCCGAGCCGGCGCCGGCAGCGGCGAAATAGGCGGCCGCCGCGCCGAGAAGGATCAAGACCGCGCTGCCGGTCAAGAGTCCGGTGAGTGCGCGCGACTGTCCGGCGCTCGCCGGGCGAGCGTTCATGCCGCCGCTTCCGCGAATGCCGCGCTTTCCAGCAGCGAGCGCAGGCTGAGCACCGGCCATTGCTCGCCCGAGCGCCGGAACGATCCGGCCAGGTAGTGCTCGCAGCGGGCCATGGTCGGAGGCGCCTCGGCGCAGAACTCGCTCTCGGCGAAACGGCGGAAGCCGAGCACCTCGTCGACGAGCAGCCCGGCGGGAATCTCCCGATGGTTCACCGCCACCACCCGCGTCGTGCGCCCCATCGGCGTGGCGCCGCTGCCGACGAACTGGCGCAGATCGATGATCGGCAGAAGCTGTCCGCGCACGTTGGCGAGCCCTTTGATCCAGGGTTTGGCACCGGGGACTCGGGTCATGCCCGCCGGCACGCCCAGAACCTCGCGCGTCTCCTCGCGCGCCACCAGGTACAGATCGCCGGCCATGCGCAAAGCGACGCCGACCCACTCGCGCTGCGGCGCGCCTTCCTGGCTCGATTGCGCGGAGACCGACCGGGCTCGACGCTCGAGCTCGCAGAGCAGCTCGAAGGGCCGGTCGCGAAGCGCGTTGAGCGGCTGCGTGTCACTCATGCCGCAAGTGCGCCTGGGAGTTGTCGGTCAGTCGCGAGACCTGGGTTTCCATCGGGAGGGGCTCAGCTCGCGAGCGTCGAGCGCGCTTTGGCGACCAACTGGTCCGGAGACACCGGTTTGACCATGTAGT
>JAJZZR010000020.1 GCA_021797465.1 Pseudomonadota bacterium
CCGGCGGCGCCGGCGGCTCGCGCGGTGAGCTGGATCTCGCTCAGTGTCGGCTCCACGACGTTGAACAGACTGTTCAGCATGTGGTGTGCCTGCGCATACTTCCCGGCGAGCATCAGTGTCTGCGCGTAGCGCACGGTGATCGGCACATTGAGGGGAAAGAGCCGCTTGGCTTGAGCGAACGTCGTCAGCGCCCGCTTCATCTGACCCGCCTGCGCCTGGGCCTGGCCGAGGGCCGAGTAGAGCAGATGCAGCTGCGGATGTTCGTCGAGCAGCCGCGTGAAGATCGGCACGGCGCGCTTGGCATGATCGTTGCGCATCAGCGCCAGAGCGTAGCCGTACTCGGTGCCGAGGCTGTGAATCCCCGCGGCGATGCGCCGTGAGTAGTAGCGTTCAACGTGTTGGCTGGGCCGGGCGGTGATGACCCGCACGCGGGCCTTGATGATGTAATAATCCGGCGAGCTGGTGTCGGGTACCGGCGGGTACTGGGCCGCGTGCGCCTGGGAATACGCGATGCGCTCGGCGGTCATCGGGTGGCCGATGAGTACCGCGGGCACCCAGGCGCCCTGTAGTCCCTGTAGCCTCATCAGCTTCTCGAACATCTGCGGCATGCCCTGAGGGTCGAAGCCCGCGGCGGCCATCAACTCCAGACCGACGCGGTCGGCTTCCTCCTCCACACTGCGGCTGTAATCGATCTGCTCCTGTTGAGCGAGGCCTTGCGAGGCAACCATGCCGCCCGCGATCGCCTGTCCGCCGCCGCCGGCGGCGCCGAGCAGAATGGCGGCGAATATGCCCGCGAGCGAATCGATATTGACGTGCTCGGCGTTGAGAATCTTGCGCGCGATGTGGTTCTGCACCTCGTGCGCGGTCTCGTGGGCCATCACCGCGGCCAGCTGCGACTCGGTGTCGGTGAACAGTATCAGTCCGGAGTTGATGAAGACGAAATGGCCCAGGGCGGCCTCGGAGTTGACCACCGGCGTATTGATGCACAGATAGTGAAACGTCGCTGCGCCGAGATGGCTTTGCGCGGCGAGGCGCTTGCCGATCGAGTTGAGGTACTCTTCGACTTCGGGGTCCTGCAGGAGACGATGCTGCGCGCGCATCTGCAGCATCATCTCGTAGCCGATCTGGTACTGCTCGTGGAACGGCAGGACCGCGGAGGCGGGACTTCCCAGGCCCGGCAGCTCCGACTCGAGCGCCGAGGGCAGATCGGTGGTGAGCGGGATCGGAGGCAGTGGCGGGGGAGCGGCAGCGGACGCGACGGCTGCGTTCAGGAAGGCGGCCAGCACAACCCATACGATGGCGCGCACGCGGGTTGGACCAAAAACGGTCCTCATCGGTTTCCTTGTTGGAACAGAAACTTGCACATTGCGGCACACGCCGGAAAGCCCAGTGTACCCGATCCCGGGGGGGCGGTAAGCCCAGGCAGTGGCGCCGGAGACGATGGGCGCAAAGCGGCGATCGCGCGGGGGTGCGGTTGACGGGAGCGGGAGCGGTGCGATCGCCTGCGGCGGGTGACGCGCGGGAGTCCGTGGATCGGTCAGTTTGAAATGACGTTCAAAGGGCGTCCGAAGCGAAATCCGCCAGGCGCGAGCGCTCGCCACGGACCAGCGTGATGTGGCCCGCGTGCGGCCAGCCTCGGAAGCGGTTCACCACGTACGTAAGCCCCGAGGTCGTCTCGGTCAGATACGGGGTGTCGATCTGCGCGACATTGCCGAGGCAGGCGAGCTTGGTACCCGGGCCGGCCCGGGTGACGAGCGCCTTCATCTGCTTCGGGGTGAGGTTCTGCGCCTCGTCCAGGATCACGAAGCGGTTGAGGAAGGTGCGCCCGCGCATGAAATTGAGCGAGCGGATCTTGATGCGGTTGCGCAGCAGGTCCTGTGTGGCGGCCCGGCCCCAATTCCCGCCTTCCTGTCCGCCGGTGAGCACCTCCAGGTTGTCCATCAGCGCCCCCATCCAGGGCTCCATTTTCTCTTCTTCGGTGCCGGGCAGGAAGCCGATGTCCTCGCCGAGCGGGATGGTGACGCGAGTCATAATGATCTCGGCGAAACGGTTGCTCTCCAACGTCTGCATCAGTCCCGCCGCAAGCGTGAGCAGAGTCTTGCCCGTACCCGCCGGGCCGAGCACCGTGACGAAGTCGATCTGGGGATCCATCAGCAGATTCAGCGCGAAATTCTGCTCGCGGTTGCGCGCCGTGATCCCCCAGATTCCGTGGCGCTCGTTGCGGTGATCGCGCAACAGCTCGATCACGGCCCGCTCGTTGTCGATGCGCCGCACGATGCCCTCGATGCCTTGCTCGCCGGCCTCGTATACGCCCTGGTTGATCTGCCAGTGCTCGAGCTCGGGGCCGGATATCTCGTAGAACGTGCGCTCGCCTTCCTTCCACGAGCGCATTCCGTGCCCATGGCGCTCCCAGAAGTCCGCCGGCAGCTCCGACATGCCGCCAAACAGCACATCGGAGTCCTCCAGAGTCTTGTCGCTGTAATAGTCCTCGACATGCACACCGAGCACGGAGGCCTTGATGCGCAGGTTGATGTCCTTGGACACGAGAATCACTCTCGTGTCGGGCAGCTCGCGCTGCAGCGTCAACGTCTGGGTCAGGATGGCATTGTCGTTTCCGCCCGCCGGCAGAGCCGGCGCCGCGGCGGGGAATCGTGTCTGGAAGTAAAGTCGTCCGGAACAGGGGCGCTTGCCGTGATTACCGGTGAAGCTCGCCGGTAGCGGTAGCCCCAGATCGATCTGCTCCTTGCTGGCTCCGCGCATCATGTCGTCGAGGAACCGGCTCACCTGGCGCACGTTGCGCGAGGCTTCCGACATGCCTTTCTTGTGCGAGTCGAGCTCCTCGAGCACGACCATGGGCAGATAGACGTCGTGCTCCTCGAAGCGAAAGATGCAGGCCGGATCATGCATCAATACATTGGTGTCGAGCACGAAGATGCGCCGGTCG
>JAJZZR010000420.1 GCA_021797465.1 Pseudomonadota bacterium
ATGCTGGCGAATCTGCTGATGAAGACGATGACCAATCCCATCATCCGCCGCTTCGGCCTGCGCTCGGTGCTGATCGTCAACGGCGTGATCACCGCCGCCGGCATCGCGGCCTGCGCGTGGATCTCGCCGCAACTGCCGATGACGCTGACCGTGATCATCCTGCTGTTCGCCGGCGCCAGCCGCTCGATGCAGTTCACCGCGATCACGTTCACCACGTTCGCCGAGGTGAGCCCGGAGGAACGCGCGCCGGCGAGCGTCCTGTCATCGCTCACCCAGCAGGTCACCATGGCCGCCGGCGTGGCGAGCTCGGCGCTGATCCTGAACTTCTCGCGGCTGCTGCGTCACGGCAGCGCGCTCGGCGCGCTCGACTTTCGCGTCGCGCTCACATTGATGGCCGCGCTCGCGATGTTCGGCCTGATCGGCTACGCCAGCCTGCCCAAGGACACCGGCGCGGAGCTCAGCGGGCGTGATCGCCTGACGGCCGCCTGAGGCGCGCCTCAGGCCGGCGCCAGCCGCCCGACCCAGCGATACAGCGCGATCACCACGGCCGCGAACGTCACGCCGCCGAGCCACAGCGCGGCGGTATGGAAGTCCTTCCCGACCAGCGCGATCGGCTCGGGCCGCCCACTGAACACCACCACCCCGGCGTAGATCACCCCGAGCAGGCTCTCCCCCACGATCAGTCCCGAGGCAAGCAGCACGCCCAGTTGTTTGATCGCTTCGCCGCGCGGCTTGCGCCCGGCGCGGCGGTTGAACCACCAACCCACGAGCGAGCCCACCGTGATCATCAAGGTGGTGGACGTCGGCAGATAGATCCCCAGCCCCACGGCCAGCGGCGGCAGGCGCACGTTCTTGGACACGCGCCTGAGACCCTCATCGAGCGCGATCAGCAGCGCGCCGATGCCGAACCCGACGATGATCGCGCTCCAGTCGATGTTGTGCTGGATCACTCCCTGGGCGAGCGCTGAAATCAGCCCGGCCTGCGGCGCGGGCAGCGCGCGCGCGGGATTGACGCCGGGTGTGCCGAGGAAGCCGTAGGCATGGTTCAGCAGATCGAGCACCGGCGGGATGACCAGCGCCCCGGCGATGACCCCGACCACCAGCGCCCACTGCTGCTTCGCCGGCGTCGCGTCGACCAGCTGGCCGGTCTTCAGATCCTGCAGATTGTTGTTGGCGATCGAGGCCACCGCGAATACCACGGAAGTCACGAACAGGGCGAAGGCCACCAGCGCCCGGCCGGCCGTCGCCGGCAGGCCCAGCCTGATGCCCGCCACCAGCAGCAGCGCGAACACCACCACGACGAGGATGCCGATTCCGGAAAGCGGACTGTTGGATGAGCCGATCAGGCCGGCCATGTAGCCGCACACGGTCGAGACCAGAAAGCCCATCAGGGCGATGAAGATCACGCCGCCGATGGCCAGCCCCCAGGCGTGGGCGCCGAGCCCGCTGATGCGGCTGAAGTGCCACAGCAACCACATCACCGGCACCAGGCACAGCAGCGAGATCACCGCGACGGTACGGATCGGAATGTCGTGCTCGGTGCGCGGCAGCAGATGCGCCTGGCCGCCCCGGCGCGCCCGCGAGGAGGCCAACGCGCCGGCAAGACCCTTGATCACCGGCTTGATCAGCGTGAGGAGGGTCCACACCGCGGCGACGCCGATCGCGCCGGCGCCGACGAAGCGCACGTAATGATCCCAGGCGCCTTGCGCGGCGGCGGCGGCCGAACCGCCCGCCGCATGGGTGAGCAGGAAATGCGGCACGGCCCAGCCCCAACCGATCAGCGCCCCGACGAAGATCGCCACGCCCACGGCCGGTCCGACCAGGTGGCCGATGGCGAACAGGGCGAACGACAAGCTGAAATCGAAGCCGCTCGCGGCGCGCGAGCGGCCGATATGGAAATAGCGGGCCAGGTCGCTGGCGAAGATCTGGGTCTGCACCACGACGTAGAAAGCGGCCGATACCAGCGCGCCGACCACGACCGCTTTCAGACCTGCCCCGCCGGTTTCGACCGCCTCGATGTCCGCATTCTGGGCCTGGCCCGAGCCGACCTTGAGCACCTCGGCGCAGGCCACTCCTTCCGGGTAGGGCAAGTCCGAATCGGTCACCAGGGCCCGGCGCAGCGGGATGGTGTACATCACACCGAGAATGCCGCCGGCGGCACACACCGTGAAGGACATCCAGAACGGGAAGCCGGTCCACCAGCCGACGATCACCAGCCCCGGGAGCACGAAGATGATGCTCGAGAGCGTGCCGGCCGCGGAAGCCACGGTCTGCACGATGTTGTTCTCCTGCATGGTCGCGTCCTTGAACGCGCGCAGGATGCCCATCGAGATCACCGCCGCCGGGATCGATGTCGAGAAGGTGATGCCGGCCTTGAGGCCGAAGTAGACGTTGGCCGCGGTGAACGCCAGGGTGATCAGCACCCCGATGACCATGCCGCGGAAGGTGAACTCGCCGTGCGAACCGGCGCGCTCCGCTGCGGGTGTACTCACTTTGAATTTCTTTCGATTGCGAGACCCCGCGCCCCCGGCGCGGAGAGCCCCCAAGGGGCGGCACCTTAACCGATCCGCGCCAAGGTGTCTGCCGCGGCGGCCGATGGCCCCCACCGCAGCCGGAACCGCCGCGCCGGCGCACCGAGGACGGAAACGTGAAAATCGTTGTGGAAGTTACTTTAAGTAGTTGTTTTTACACACTTTAATATTTGGCGCCGCCTGTCATATAAGTGTCATATTGGGGACGTAGAGTACGCGCCGATGGCACACTCCCAAAAGCAATCGGAGGTCACCCTTTGAGCACGAAAACTGCCGCTCACCGCCGGAGCGCTTCCCTGGTCCTCGCAGCCGTCTTGGCCCTGGGCACGATGACGGCCGGCCACGCCGCCATGGCCGAGGAACGGCTGCTCGAAACCGGCTCCTCGCTGCTGTACCCGCTGTTCAACCTC
>JAJZZR010000318.1 GCA_021797465.1 Pseudomonadota bacterium
TAATGCTTGCCATCCTGCGCCGTTGCGTCGCAACTCACGGCTGGACGTTCCTGTGTTCAACCGTGCGGCGCGCGCCGCACGTGGCCAATCGCAGCGCGTCGGCTGACTCGTCGGGCCTGCGTCGCGCGGCGGTCCCCATTGGGATCCGCGCGTACTCCTCGGGTCGGCGCGCACACAGCCGCATCGGCCGGCGGCACGCGGCCGTTCGCAGCCATAGAGCACGCTGCCGGCATCGCGGCGAGTCGATCGGGCGTCACGCGCGGCCTGTTGATATCGCGGAGCAGGCTTTCGCGGGAGTTTGCCCGTTCGGAACGTGCGCCACGCGGCGCAGTGCGCAGAGTCTCGCCGGCAGACCGGTCTGCTCAATGAACATGTAGCTTCATGACGTTGATTGAGTAGGGCGCAAACGTGTGGTGCACATCGGATCCAAGCCAGTCAACCGATTCAGTGTGCGGAACGATTCGATCCGGGTCGGTTATCGTGTTGGTCGAGTACGTGCTGCCGGCGTGTAGTGTCACCAGAATTCCGCGATGCGCAACAGCCCCGCCTTCGATGTGCAAGTTCAGCGACTGTGGCCGCGGCGCGGCATTGACGATCTTGACATAGAGAGTGTGCGTGGCGGCATCGCGGGTGACGGACTCGAAGCACAACGGGCCCGCGCCGCTCAATTGCGAGGCGACGACCTGATTGCCCAGATAGTCGCTGAACATCACCTGCGCATAGTAGCTCGGCGAGCCATAGCTGTGCAGCGCGTTGTACCCGATGAGATTCGTTCCCCACTGGGCGGCCAGGGGATTGACGTTCACGAGCAGTGGGGCGTAGCTTGCCATCACGACCAGATCGCTGTTGCGCTCCAGGCCGGTCATCCAGGCCGCATCGCTCAGTGCCGCACCGAAGTCCGGCGTCGGAGTACCCTGCATCGTCGCCCATTCTCCCACCATGATCTTCGGTCCTTTGCGGCTCATGTGGTCGAAATAGTGCGTCTGATGCAGGAACTGTTGCGCGGTCCGATAGAAGTGCAAGTCGATCAGATTGGGTTGCACGTCGCCCTTGACCGGCATGGTGGCAATGATCTTGAGGTGCGGGTACGCCTTGCGGATTGCCCGGGCGAATTGTGCGAACCGGCCATTGGAGCCGCTGTAGCTGCCCGAGCGGTCGAAGAAGTCCTCGTTGCCGATCTCCACGTAGTGCAACGCGAACGGCGCCGGATGCCCGTCGCGAGCTCGCACCGCACCCCATTTGGTCGTGGTCGGGCCGGTGATGTACTGGATCTCCTCGAGCGCGTCCTTCACATACGGCTGAAGCTGCGGGCCGGGCCGTATGTGCATGCCGTCGAGCGCGTAGCCGGCGTACACGGCCAGCACCGGCTGCATGTGCAGGTCATGGCACCATTCGAGGAATTCGAGCAGGCCGAGACCGTCTGATGATTCGTATCCCCAGGGACTCGGGTGCGTCGGTCGGTCGACGATCGGGCCGATCGTGAGCTTCCAGTCGTACCAATCGGCCAGCGTCTTGCCCTCGAGGAAATTACCTCCCGGAAAGCGCAGATACTTCGGATGCAACGCGGCGAGCCGGCGCATCAGGTCGATACGAAAGCCGTTCGGCTGGTTCTTGTAGGTCGGCGGAAACAGCGACGGCACGTTCAGCAGCACCGAGCCGGGGTGGCTCACCGCGATGCGGACGAAATTATCCATGGATTCGCGGACACGACCGGTGTGAATTGTCGCGGTGTACTTCTTCCACTGCGAAGTTGCCGCCGGAAAGACGGCGCTCCCCAGCACTTTTCCCGAGTCGCTCACGATGGCCATGGTCACCGGGCCGGGATTGCGGGCGCCGGGTTCGGACTTCAGGTAGATCGAGGCATGGTAGGTGGTATTCGGCCAAACCGGCACGCCCCAGTAGCCGGGATTGTCGATCCCCCCGGGATCTCGTGGACCGGCCTGCGCGGCGGTCAGCTTCAGGCTGTACGGCAGTGCGCGGCTTGGGCCGGTGCGGTTATCGATCGAGATCGATATGCCGTCCTCGGCATTCTGGTCCACGGTCCAGATCTTTACGAACTGGCGAGCCTGGCGCCGAAAGAACACGCGGTCGCGGATCAGTTCCGCATACAGTCCGCCATCGTACGAGTGGTTGATTTCCTCGGTCATCAGTCCGTACAGCGTCGGGCTGACCGCATGCAGCGGACGATCGTATTGCACGGTGAGCTGCGCTTGTGGGCCGGCCCAGGCAGGCGACACGGCAAGTCCGGCGACCGCGAACGCTGCGAAGTAACCCAAGGCGCCGCGGCGCCCGAACCGGCCTCGGAAGGGGGAGGTCATTGCGGTTACCTGCTTACGGAAAAGCGATAGACGATCGTGTTGTGATAAACCTGGCCGGGATTGAGCGTGGCCGAGGGGAAATTGGGGTGATTCGGCGCATCGGGGAAGTCCTGCGGCTCGAATACGGCGGCATCTCCCTGGCGATAGGCGATTCCGCCGCGGCCAACGATGGTGCCATTCAAGAAATTTCCCGAATAAAACTGCAGTCCAGGGGCGGTGGTATATATGCTCAAGACCCGGCCCGAGCGCGGATCCTCGAGGCGCGCCGCAAACCGCATCGTCCCCGGCTGGCCGTTCAGCACGAAATTCATGTCATAGCCGCGCCCGTAGACGATCTGCGGGTCCCAGCCATCGTGAATGCGCAGACCGATTCGGGTCGGCTTGAGGAAGTCGAACGGAGTGCCGGCGACTGGGGCGATCTGCCCGGTGGGGATCTCCGTGGCGTTCATCGGCGTGTAGCGCGCGGCATTGATCTGCAGAATATCGTGCGAAACGGAGAAGTGTGCGGGATCACCGGGGGAAAGAATGGCACTCGGATAAGCCACAGCGCGAGAGCCGCGGTGATGTAAGGTGTTGAAAAGTAAAGAAGAAGGTTGGCTCAGAGTGGTAGGATGTTGTTGCA
>JAJZZR010000298.1 GCA_021797465.1 Pseudomonadota bacterium
GTTCATGATCAGGTATGATCCGCTCCCATTATTGCCCATCGGACCTTCATGCGACCAGCTCACTTCAATTCGGCCCTGCGTCTCAGCCTGGGGCTCGCGGCACTCTCGATACTGCTCGGCGGCTGTGTCTACCGCATGCCCATTCAGCAAGGGAACTACATCGATGGCACGGCAGTACGGCAGCTCAAGATCGGCATGACCCGCTCGCAGGTGCTCTACCTGCTCGGCACGCCGATGATCAAGGATCCCTTCGACGTCGATCGGTGGGATTTCGTGTACTACTACAAGCACGGATACTTCTCCCGGCCATACGAGAGTCGCGTGACCGTGTTCTTCAAGAACGGCAAGGTCAGCCACTTCGCGCTTTACCACGTGCCGAAAGGCCAGCCGCTGATCCCGGGGCTCCCCTCGTCGTAAAGGCGTTGCGCCCGCCCCAAGCGGGCCATGCGCTGCGCCGAATCGCCCCGCGGCGCGATTCGGCCACAGACTCGCACGTCTCGAGGCGCCCCGCCCCTACCCCGAGCGCCGCGCTCCGCGGCTGGCCGCCGCGCGGACCGCGCGCTCTCGCCGCCGCTCGCGCGGGTCCTGCCGCAGAGGGCAATACAACTCGATCCGATCGCCGTCGCGCGGCACATCCGCGCGGCTGCGCAACTCGCCGAAGATACCGACCGGCGCACTGTCCCAGGGCACCGGCGCATCCGGGGCAGCGAGGCGGGCCGCGGCCAGCGCCTCGCCGATGCATGCCTCGCCCGGCAGCTCGACCGAAATCAGATACTGCCGCTGCGGCACGGCATAGGCGATCAGGCAGCGCTTGCGGACCGGCTCACTCACGTGCCGGCGAATCCGACAGCCGGCGCGGACGAGCGGCTGCGGGCCACGAACGCATCGACCAGGGAGCTGACGGTCTCGGCGAAAATGCGGTCGAACAGCACCCCCGAAAGCGCGCTCCTGAACTTGAAGCTCAGGCCCAGTTCCACGAGCGTGCCCTCGCCGGCCGGCGTCAACCGCCACTCACCCTGCAGGGTGCTGAACGGCCCGCTCACCAGGCTCATCAGCACTCGGCTGTCCGGCTCCAGGATATTACGAGTCGTGAACTCCCCATGCAGCGGACCGCGCCGCACACCGATGGTGGCGACGATCTCTTTGTCGCTGCGCGAGAGCACGCGCGCGTGCGTGCACCAGGGCAGGAACTGCGGGTAGCTGTCGATGTCGTTGATCAGCGCGAACAGCCGCTTCGGGGGTAAACTGACCAGCGCCGAGCGCTTGACCTCTCGCATGAACGAATTGTCCCAGGATCGGCCTGACCGGCACAAGAGCCGCGCGGGAAATCCCTGCCGCGGACCGCACGCAGGCTACAATGCGCGTCCGCACCGATCCGCACACTCATGCCTGCCCACGCTGACTCCTCCCGACGGCTGATCGCCGAGAACCGCAAGGCGCGCTTCGATTACTTCATCGAGCAGCGCTTCGAGGCCGGTCTCGCCCTGCACGGCTGGGAGGTCAAATCCATGCGCGCGGGGCGCACCCAGCTGAAAGAGGCCTATGTCTATCTGCGCGGCGCCGAAGCGTTTCTCATTGGCGCGCACTTCTCGCCCCTGCCGACCACATCGAGCCATGTGCCCGCCGACCCGGTGCGCACGCGCAAACTCCTGCTGCACCGCAGCGAGCTCAATGGCCTGATCGGCGCGGTCGAGCGGCGCGGCTATACGCTGGTGCCGCTCGAGCTGTACTGGAAGCACGGCCGGGCGAAGCTTCTGATCGGTCTCGCCAAGGGCAAGAAGCAGCACGACAAGCGCGCCACCGAGAAGGAGCGCGACTGGCAGCGCGACAAGGCGCGGCTGCTGCGCCGAGGCTGAGCCTCAGGGCATGTCCAGCCCTTGCAGCAGCGTCGGCAGCGGGTGGGCCGCGGAAACGTTCTTCGAGCTGCTGAAGCTGTAGATGAGATTCATCGTGGTCATCGTCAGCGTGTGACGCACCTCCCCGGGCGGCGGATTGGTATTGTTCGTCACGTCCACACCGAACGACAGCGACAGGTGCTTGTGGACCTTGACCTGCACGGACAGATCGTCGGTGCTCATCGTGTTGGTGGCTCCCGACTCGATCAGCATCGTATTGAGCACCTTGGCGTTCGGCGAGAACTCGTGGGAAAACTGCGCCCCGACGTGCACCACCGCCTCCCCCATGGCGGCCTCGGGCTTGCGCGAGGTCACCTCGCCGAAGCCGTTGTACGTCAGCACCTCGGGCTCCTCGCGCAGGTAGCCCGCGCCAAGCTCGGTCGAGAGTTTGTTGAATTTCGACTCGACCAGCAGGCGCCCCATGCCGCTCGCGGCGCTCTCCTGGTAGGCAAATCCGTCGAACCGGTTGCGATCGTAGAGCGCCCCGCCGAACCAGAAGGTCCGCTTGCTCAAGGTCAGGTTCATCCCGAGGCGCGCGCGCTCATCCTCCGTGGTGGCGATGCCGTTGGTGCTCGCGTAGTCTCCCGAGACGCCGGCACTGTAAACCCAGCGGCCCAACTCCCGCGCCGCGGCGAGCTTCGTGTTCCCGCTATCGGTATTGGTGATTCCGCGCGAGAGGACGATGCCCAGCGACCCATAAGTGGCCCAGGCCGATTGCGCCTGCGCCTCCGTACACACCATGAGGGCGGCGCCCAACGCCACCCAGCCCCAGTTCCACATCCGCATCGAAACCGAACCTCAAAGCGCCCGCAGCGCTCATTAAAAGATCTAAATTTTTCAGCATATACCATTTTCCAGGGAATCGGGATGATCAGCTTCTCGTGCGCGCCGACGGCGGGTCGGGTATGCTGGTCCGGCAGTTCTCTGGGGGCGACCGGTTTCGACGTGGGTTGCGAACCTTCAGGGGCGTACCGAGGCGCAGTGCCCTCGTAAATCACGCTGCAAAACCATAGTTGCCAACGACGACAACTTCGCTCTCGCCGCC
>JAJZZR010000299.1 GCA_021797465.1 Pseudomonadota bacterium
GGTCTCCTGGATAGGCGAGAGTTCGACAGCGTTAGCGTTGATTGTACTGGTTCTGGTGGCGACATGGCATTCGCAGCTCGGTATGCGCGTCATCGTCGAGGACTACGTGCATGCCAACGGTCTGAAGACTGTAACGTTGATCGCGCTTACATTCGTTCATGTTCTCATCGCCGCCGCTGGGGTATTCGCGGTTCTGAAAGTCGCGTTGGGGGTCCCCCGATGAGCGCTTACGAATTCATCGATCACAGCTACGACGTCATCGTCATCGGCGCGGGCGGTGCCGGCCTGCGCGCTACGCTGGGGCTCGCTGAGGCCGGGCTGTCAGCGGCATGCATCACGAAGCTCTTTCCGACCCGCAGCCACACGGTCGCAGCTCAAGGCGGCATCAGCGCCGCTCTCGGCAACATGGGCGAGGACGACTGGCGTTGGCACATGTATGACACCATCAAGGGGTCGGACTGGCTCGGCGACCAGGACGCCATCGAGCTGATGTGCAAGGAGGCGCCCGCCGCAGTGATTGAGCTCGAGCATTACGGCGTGCCGTTCTCCCGGACCGAAACAGGCAAGATCTATCAGCGGCCCTTCGGCGGCATGACGACCCATTTCGGCACGGGAACGGCCCAGCGCACGTGCGCGGCGGCGGACCGCACCGGACACGCAATGCTGCATACCTTGTACCAGCAATCGATCCAGCGCGCCGCGACATTCTTCGTGGAGTACTTCGCGATCGATCTCATCATGGAAGAGGGCGCCTGTCGGGGCGTCGTGGCCCTTGATATGACGGAAGGGAAGCTCCATCGCTTCCGCGCGCACATGACCATTCTTGCCACGGGTGGGTACGGCCGGACGTATTTCTCCTGTACTTCTGCGCATTCCTGTACGGGCGACGGCAACGGCATGGTCTTGCGAGCGGGCCTCCCGCTTCAGGACATGGAGTTTGTCCAGTTCCATCCGACGGGCATCTATGGCGCCGGTTGCCTGATCACGGAAGGTGTACGCGGCGAAGGCGGTTTTCTCACCAATTCCAAGGGCGAGCGCTTCATGGAGCGTTACGCGCCGAACGCCAAGGACCTCGCCTCACGCGATGTCGTGAGCCGCGCGATGACGATCGAGATCCGTGAGGGCCGTGGAGTGGGACCGGCCAAGGACCATATCGACCTGCACCTCGAGCATCTGGGCCCCGCGGTGATCCAGGAGCGCTTGCCGGGAATCGCCGAGAGTTCGCGGATCTTTGCCGGCGTCGATGTCACTCGCCAGCCGATCCCCGTGTTGCCGACCGCCCACTACAATATGGGTGGTATTCCGACGAACTACCACGGCGAGGTGGTCTGCCCCAAGGCAGGCAATCCCGATTCCGTGGTTCCCGGCCTCATGGCCGTGGGCGAAGCGGCATGCGTGTCGGTACACGGCGGAAATCGTCTGGGCTCGAATTCTCTGCTCGATCTGGTCGTATTCGGCCGACAGGCGGCGCGCCGTTGCGCCGAGCTCCTCAAACCCCGCGCCCCACACAGGCCCTTCGCGAAGGATGCGGGCGGCTTCGCAGTCGCCCGTTTAGATCGTGCGCGTCATGCCAAGGGCTCGAGGCCGACTGCGCAAATTCGCCTCGAGATGCAGCAGACCATGCAGATCGACGCCGCGGTGTTCCGCACCGGCGAGAGTCTGAAGCAAGGCATGCTCAAGTTGACCGAGACGTTCAAGTCCTTCGCCGACGTTCGAGTCACGGACCGCTCGCTGGTGTGGAACACCGATCTGACCGAGACGCTCGAGCTCGAGAACCTGCTGCTGCAGGCGACTGCCACGATCCACTCGGCTGAGCATCGCACCGAGAGCCGCGGCGCCCACGCTCGGGAGGATTTCCCGGAGCGCGACGATGAGCACTGGCTCAAGCACACGCTCGTGTGGGTCGAGGGACCCGACCGAGTGCATTTCGATCACCGCCCGGTGCATCTGACGACGTTGACGCGTGAGGTGGAGCCGGTCCCGCCCAAAGCCAGAACATATTGACGCAAGGATCTCTCATGGCCGACTTCCGTCTTGCGCTCGATGCGAATAGTCCCACGGATGTCCGTGGGACTGTCCGGTCCTCTGCCTCGGTGGGCATGTGCAATTTTCGCATCTACCGGTTCGATCCCGATTCGGGTGAGAGGCCGCGCGTCGATTCCTTCCGCCTCGACAGGCAGAGCTTTGGTCCGATGGTGCTCGATGCGCTGATTCACATCAAGAACAGCCTCGATTCGAGTCTCACGTTCCGCCGTTCCTGCCGGGAGGGCATCTGTGGCTCTTGTGCCATGAACATCAATGGCGTGAACCGGCTCGCCTGTACCACCTCTCTGGGGGATCTGGCAGGCGAGATCCGCATCTATCCGCTGCCGCACATGCCGGTCGTGAAAGATTTGGTGCCGGATCTCACGCATTTCTACGCGCAGTATGCCGCGGTAAACCCGTGGTTGCAGACCCGCACGCCAGCGCCACCGGATGGCGAGCGGCTGCAATCGAAACCGGACCAGGAAAAGATCGATCGACCTGCCGCCTGCATCCTGTGCGCGTGCTGCTCGACCGCCTGTCCGAGCTACTGGTGGAACAGCGACCGATTCCTGGGACCCGCCGCGCTACTCGCCGCATACCGCTGGATCGTCGACAGCCGTGACGAGGCGACCGGCGAGCGCCTCGATCAGCTCGAAGATCCCTTCCGGCTCTACCGCTGTCACACGATCATGAACTGCACCGACGTGTGTCCGAAGGACCTGAACCCGGCCCGCGCAATCGCGCAAATCAAGATCATGATGCTCAAACGACGGCTGTAAGGTTCCAGCGGCAGAAGTAACCATGGCGCAAATCAAATCCCTGCGGCGAGAACTGCGCGGAAAGCGGCTCGAGGAAGAATTCACTTCAACCGCTGAGCCGCCCCGCTGCTACGGCATTGACTTCCCCATCGTGCGT
>JAJZZR010000337.1 GCA_021797465.1 Pseudomonadota bacterium
CGAGTACAGCGCCTCGCGCTGCGGCGGATCATCGAGCAGCGACAGCGGCGGTAGCTCGCCGGCCTTCGGTGGATCGAAAAGCGCCACCTGCCGTTCCTTCTCGACTCGCTCACTAGGCTCCACCCGCAGCGTCGGGACCGTGATGCGCGGCGGAACGCGCGCCGCGGCCCGGCGCGTCTCGCCCGCTACCGCTTCCTTGCGCGCCTGACGGCGCTCCCGTCCGACCGCTCGATCGTGCGCCGCGGCACGGCGCGCGCGCACCCAGCCGACCAGTTCCCACGTCCCGGTCCCGAGGCGGTCCATCAACCTGAACCAGGACACCCCGAAGCCGAGCGACACGCCGGCCATCCAGGCCACCAGCATCAAGAGCGTCGCGCCGAGGTAGCCCAATCCGTCGCGCAGGCCGTCCCCGGCGAACTGGCCGAGCAGCCCGCCGGCCCCTTCGTGCAGGGGGCCCCGCGGCCAGTTCAACGCCGCCAGCGCACAGGTCGAGATCATCAACAGGGCGAGGCCGCCCCCGCGCACCAGGTGCGTGGCCCGGCCGCTCGGCGCCTCGCGCGCGCCGCGATGAATGCGCCATGCCCCGAAACCCAGCATGAGCGGCACCCAGTAGGCGCCACGGCCGAGCAGGCCGAAGAGGGCATCAGCCAGCCAGGCGCCCACCGGACCGATCCGGTTGTGCACGCTCGTCTCGACGCCGCGGTAAAAGAAAAAGCCCGGGTCCGCGGGGCTGTACGTGAGGAGCGCGATGAGCACCACGAGCGCCGCGGCGGCAACGGCAATGACCGCGCTCTCACGCAGAGCGCCGGTCAGCGCGGCGCTGAAACGGGACGTTGAGCGCGAGAGCGCCTGGGGATCGGCCAATGGGTGCGGCTCCACAATCCGGTAGAGAACGATAAACTGATTCTAGCGCAGTACCCGTCCGCCGAGCCTTGGTAGTATCGACCCGTGGGGTCCGCACCCCGCGGAACAGCCCCAGCCACTTACGGGACGACATCGATGAGCGACACTCGGCACAGCCGTCTGATCATTCTAGGCTCGGGACCGGCCGGATACAGCGCGGCGGTGTACGCGGCCCGCGCCAATCGCGCACCACTGCTGATCACCGGCCTGGAAGCGGGCGGACAGCTCATGACCACCACGGATGTGGACAACTGGCCCGGGGACGTCGAGGGGCTGCAGGGCCCGGCCCTGATGGAGCGGCTGCGCCGCCACGCCGAGCGCTTCAACACCGAGATCGTGAGCGACCACATCAATGCGTGCGACCTGGCGAACCGACTGTTCCGGCTGAGCGGGGACTCGGGCCGCTACAGCTGCGATGCGCTGATCATCGCCACCGGCGCCACCGCCAAGTACCTGGGGCTGCCGTCGGAGGAGACGTACCGCGGCCGCGGCGTGTCGGCCTGCGCGACCTGCGATGGGTTCTTCTTCCGCGGTCAGCGCGTGGCGGTGATCGGCGGCGGCAATACCGCGGTGGAGGAGGCGCTGTACCTCTCGCACATCGCCGGACACGTGACGCTCGTCCACCGGCGCGACCGGCTGCGTGCCGAGAAAATCCTGCAGGATCGGCTGCGGCGCGAGGTCGAGGCCGGCAAGATCACCCTCGTCTGGGACCACACGGTCGCCGAAGTGCTGGGCGATACGCAGGGCGTCACGGGAGTGCGGCTCACGCATAACCGCACCGGCGCGGCGCGTGACCTCGAGGTCACCGGCGTCTTCATCGCGATCGGCCATGCGCCGAACACCGGATTGTTCGCCGGACAGCTCGAGATGCGTAACGGCTACCTGCTGGTACGCAGCGGCGCCGAGGGCAACGCGACGGCCACGAGCGTGCCGGGGGTATTCGCCGCCGGCGACGTGGCCGATCCGGTCTATCGCCAGGCGATCACTTCGGCCGGCGCCGGCTGCATGGCCGCGCTCGATGCCGATCGCTATCTCGATACGCTGGATCTCACCGCCCAGTAGCGCACCGGAATGAAGCTCGCCGTCCACTCGAGCATCGATCGGATCGATCCGCAGCAGTGGAACGTGCTCGCCGGCCAGGCTCATCCGTTCATGCGCCATGAGTTCCTCGCGGCGCTCGAGCACACACGCTGCGTGGGAGCCGAGCGCGGCTGGCAGCCCTGCCCCATCACGCTCAGCGATGCGCAGGGGCTCGCCGCCGCCGCCGCGGTGTTCCTGAAGGACAACTCCTTCGGCGAGTTCGTGTTCGATTTCGCGTGGGCCGACGCCTACGCGCGTCACGGGCTCGAGTACTACCCGAAACTCACCCTGGCGGTGCCGTTCACGCCCGCCACCGGACCGCGCCTGCTGGTGCGCGCCGGACTGGATCGGCGCATGCTCGCCGCGCAGATGCTCGAGGCCCTGGACGCGCTGGCGCGCGAACGCGGCTGTTCCTCGGCGCACGCGCTGTTCCTGGACGACCCGGATCGCGAGGTCTGTGCCGGCGCGGGCTGGCTGCTGCGGCGCGACTGCCAGTTTCACTGGCACAATCGCGGCTACCGGAACTTCGAGCAGTACCTGGAGACCTTCACGGCCGAGAAGCGCAAGAAGGCGCGCCGCGAACGCCGGCGCGTCGCCGAGGCCGGCATCCACTTCCGCACGTACCTCGGTCCCGAGCTCGATCCGGCGCTGCTCGATCGCGTCTATGCCTTTCACCGCGAGACATTCCTGCGCCACGGACACGAGCCGTACCTGACGCGTAATTTCTTTGCCGAGATCGTCCGAACGCTCGGAGACGCCCTGATGGTGAAAGTCGCGCTGCACGCGGGCCGGCCGGTCGCCGCGGCGGTGTTCTTCTGGTCGGCCGAAACGCTCTGGGGCCGCTACTGGGGATCCGAAGGTGCGTACCACAGCCTGCATTTCGAGACCTGTTATCACCAGGGGATCGAGTTCTGCATCGAGCGGGGCATTGCCCGCTTCGAGCCCGGCACCCAGGG
>JAJZZR010000235.1 GCA_021797465.1 Pseudomonadota bacterium
GCGAAGGCGAAACTGTCCGGAGTGACCCCGCACGTCCTCCGACACACCTTCGCCAGCATCGCTGGCGATCTGGGGTTCTCCGAGCTGACGATCGCCGGATTGCTGGGCCACACATCGCGCGGCGTCACGCAGAGATATGTCCATCTCGACGCCGCCCTTGCCGTCGCTGCCGACCAGGTCTCGGCTGAGATCGCCAAGCTGCTGGACGGCGAGCGCGAGAATGAGAGCGAAGCGAAGCCGACATCTCCCAGACGCAAGCGCAGCCGCACATCGTCGGATGCGGCAGATCCGCAGTTGCTTGACGCTCAACTTTGATCATGTATATTTTCCGCAAAGACAAATAAGCAATTTGCTATGCAAATTGCCTATCACTCAAAAGTCTGACTTGGAGGATTACGTGATGTCTGACTTCCCAAAATTCGTGCAATTAAACGAAGAGGGGCCGCGCGAGGGCTTTCAGATCGAGAAGGGGCCGATCTCCACCGAGCGTAAGGTGGAACTCATCGACATGCTGTCCGAGACCGGGCTTTCGCAAATTCAGATCGTTTCCTTCGTCAATCCGAAGCGTGTGCCTGGCATGGCGGACGCAGAGGAGGTGGTAAAACGCTTCACGCCGAAGAAGGGTGTGCGCTACACGGGGCTTTGGTTAAACGACAAGGGCTTTGAGCGCGCGATCGGCACAGGACGTCTGGATATTAGCGGCTCGATATCCCTCACGGCATCGGAGAAATTTCTCCAACGCAATCAGCAGCGCAGCATGGCGGAGAATCTTGCCGATCAGGGCAAGATGATCCTTCTCTATAAGAAGCACGGTGTCACCGTAGATCGGGGCAGCATTATGGCCGCGTTCGGCTGCAATTTCGAAGGCGATATCCCCGTCCCGCGTATTCTAGATCTGATCCAGAACATGCTCGATCTCGCCGAGGAGCATGGGCTGATGTTGAAGACCATATCGCTCGCAGACACTATGGCTTGGGCCACGCCGCTCTCGATCAAACGCATGGTGGCTGCAGTGCGCGAGCGTTTCCCCAACCTGCGCATATCGCTACACCTGCATGACACGCGCGGCATGGGTATCGCGAATGCTTATGCGGGGCTCGAGATGGGCGTGGACAGTTTCGATTGTACGGTCGCCGGGCTCGGCGGCTGCCCGTTCGCCGCTCACAACGGGGCTGCTGGAAATGTATGCACGGAGGACCTCGTTTTCATGCTCCAGGAAATGGGGATCGAGACGGGCGTAAACTTAGAAGTTCTGCTCGAGGCCGCCACACTTGCCGAGGCAATTGTGGGTCACCCCTTGCCAGGCAGCGTCAAGGTTGGCGGTAGCCTCAATAAGCTTCGCGCCCAGCTGCTTCACTAATCCGCTAGGTCAATCCCTTGATGCCGATTCAGGCAGGTCACAAACTCTATGACGCAGACTACGGGATCTTCGTTCCTATGGGTGGGCGCGTATTTTTATGCTAGATTAGTAAAAGGAGAGGATGATGCCGCTTACCAAAGCGCTTGGTCAGTTCGTTTCCGAGCTTTCTCCGAATCGTCTGTCCGCAGAGGCAAAGCACGTCGCCGAGACTGGTTTCATCGATTGTATCGCTACGATGATCGCAGGGTGGGGCGAGCAGGCACCGCAGATTCTGAAGACCGTTCTAAACCCGGTGAGTGGAAAGGCGACGCTCTATTTCAGCGATCAGACATCACCCGCGCCGGAGGCCGCCTGGATTAACGGCACTGCGGCACATGCGCTCGATTTTGATGATGTGGCCATGCGCGGACATCCGAGCACAGTGCTGGTGCCCGCCATCTTAGCCGAGGGCGAGGATCTGAACGCCTCTGGCGCTGCCATGCTCGTGGCTTATGTGGCGGGCTACGAGACCTGGGCCGAGCTCGTCCGCCGCGACAAGGGCTTCCATCATAACAAGGGTTGGCACCCAACCGGCATCTTCGGGGCAATCGCGACCGCAGCGGCATGTGCGTCGCTCCGCGAGTTGGATGCGGAGCGTGCGGCCCAGGCGCTTTCGCTTGGCGCCTCGCAGAGCGCCGGCCTAATGGCAAATTTTGGCACGATGACAAAGCCGTTCCATGCCGGGCGGGCGGCACATGCCGGAATTATGGCAGCACGATTAGCAGAGGCCGGCTTTACATCCTCAATGGACGGACTCGAACATCCACAAGGCTTTCTTAGCGCCGTCTCCCCGGCGGGGGAGGTTGATCGGGGGGAAGCGCCGCCGACGCTTGGCAAGGAATTCCAGATCGAGAAATTTGGCCTCAGCATCAAAAAATACCCGACCTGTTACTGTACGCACCGCGCCATCGACGGAATGCTTGATCTCGTGGCGAGCAACAAGGTGCGACCGGACGAGGTTTCGGAAATTACAGTTACCCTCAGCGAGAATTACGCGACGATCCTTCGCAACCATACGCCACAGACCGGGCTGGCCGCGAAATTCAGCATCGAGTTTGCGATGAGCTGCGCGATCGTGGCGCATCGTGTTGGTCTCGCCGAACTCACGGACACTTTCGTCCAGCGCGGTGACGTCCAATCCCTCATTGGCCGCGTCTCGATTGAGACGAACAAGAACTACGATCCGGAATCTTCCGGTGCATCCGTGCAGGATCAAGTGAGTATCCGCCTCGTTTCCGGCGAGACATTGATTGGGGAGCCTGTGACGCACGCCCGTGGGCATGCGAAACGGCCGCTAAGTGAGGACGAGCTTTTCATGAAATTCGAGAACTGTCTGGACGTCGGCAAGAGCCGGGTGCCGGCGTCAGTGCTATTCGAACGCTTGAAGGGGCTGGAGTATGCTTCCGCCAGACAAATAACGGCAGCATAAGGAAGGAGTTGGGTATGGACGCGCATATTAATCCGGAAGGCGCGGGCTACAGTCTGCCGCCGTCCATCGTAGAGTTTCGTGATCTTGCGCGTCGGATCGTGCGCG
>JAJZZR010000134.1 GCA_021797465.1 Pseudomonadota bacterium
ACAACATCATCGCTCTCGGGAATTCCGATCCCGATTCATAATGCTCACCTCCGTATGTGATTATAATGCAAGGCTTATTTGGCCTGGATATTGTGGTGGCGGCTGTTTGCGTCGCCCCGTCGCGGCTCGTTGCACCTCGGAGTGTTCCAGTATCTCCTCTTTGATCACCCACGGAGCGCCGCGGCAGAACTGACGTGCCGGGATCATGCCATCACGAATGAGGCGCAGGACCGTCATTGGGCTGACGTTCAGCTTGCTTGCAGCCTCCGCCAAGGTTAGCTCGCCGCGATCAAGCCGCTCACCGTCGCGATAGACGGCAATCCCATGGTGGCTGCGGAAGGTACATACGCGCGACTGGGTCCAGCCGTTGTCTCGCCCGGTTGATTTGCCAGCACGGTTGAGGATCGCCGCGATTGCTTTGTCCGGCATCAGCCGCGCGAGCTCGCGGATCAGCGCGCCGGTCTCGGCATCGGTGGCCCAACGGTGCTGACCGGTCCGGTTCTTCATCACCGCCAATTTCGTGTGGTCGCCGCCTTGCCAGTGCAGCACCAACCTGATCTGCCCTTCATCGACCCGTGCGACGATCTCGCTGAGCACCGTTCTGAGTATCTGCTTGCGGGTGGCCGCGGTCGCGGCTGGATGCTGCCAGACCCGTTCAAGGTCGGCGCCGAGCCGTATCAACTGCTCGCGCTCCTCGGCATCCAGCGGTGACCGGCTCTGGTTTTTTGCCGTCTCCAACTGATCTTCGAGGTTGCGCACGGCGATCAGGGCCTCATTCCAGCGGCTTTCAAGTGTCGCGGCGACGAGGCGGTTATCGGGATCTACGGCATCATATTGCCGGCGGGCATGCGTCGCCTCAAAGCGCGCCTGCTTGAGCGCCAACTCCGTCTGACGGCACTTCTCATCGGTCTCGGCATCGCGGGCTTCAATCGCCCTGATCGCCGCCTCGATGCCGAGAGGCTGCAAGAACCGAAGCACCTCAGCGCTGACGGCTTGATCGACGCGGAGCGATCCGAAGGAGATGCACGGCGCAGTGCCATGGTTGATCATCGCGCCGCGACAGTGATAGCGGCCGACATCGCCTTTGGTCCCGCTGTAGGCGACGTGAAGCTTTCGTCCGCAATGCCCGCAACGCAACAATCCAGCCAGCAAGGTCTCGCCCCGGCGCACCGCGCCGCGGACGATCATGCCTTTGCCGGTGGCGTTGTCGGCAATCAGACGCTGGTTCCTTTCGAATTCGGCCCACGAGAGATACCCCTCATGATGCTCGACGATCAAGACATCCCACGCCGAACGCTCCTTCTTGAAGCCGCGTACCACGCGTTTACGGCCGTTTTCGAGACTGATCCTGCTGCCTGTCCGCCCGAAGACGTAAGCGCCGGCGTAGATCGGGTTGGTTAGAATGTGATGAACGGTATTATAGACCGGCGGCTTCCAGACGATCCGGCGATCCTGGTCGGTACGGTAATCAACCGCCGGCAACATGATCAGTTCCTGGCGCAGCCATAGGTGAACCTGACGGATGCTCTGAAACTCGGCAAATTTGCCGAATACCAGCCCGAGCGCTTCCTGGACACGTTGATCCGGATCTTTCTGGATACGATCGTGGCGAACCTTTACGTAGCCGACTGCTACGGTCAGGAACAGCTCGCCGCGGCGAGCCTTCTGCTTGAGCGCCTCAAGCGAGCGCTGCCGCAAGATCGACAGTTCCAGCTCGCTCATCGTGCCCTTCATGCCAAGCAACAGCCGGTCATTGGAATGGCGTGGTTCGTAAACTCCATCCTCGTCGATGATCAGCGTCCCGACCAGGCCGCAGAATTCAATCAGCGTGTGCCAGTCACGGCCGTTGCGCGCCAGTCGCGATGCCTCGATCGCCAGCACAGCGCCAACCCGGCCCTCGCATATCGCTGCTAGCAACCGCTCAAAGCCGGGGCGCGCAATTCCACTCCCCGACCGGCCAAGATCATCGTCAATGATCGTCGCGTCGCTCCAGCCGAGCTGGCGCGCCCGCTCGCCAAGTCCATACTGGCGCCGCCGGCTCTCGTGGTTGTGCAACAGCTGGTCCGCCGTCGATTGGCGAATATAGACATAGGCGCCACGAGCCAGATGCTCAGGCGTGATCTTGTTCATGACCGCCGCCCTCTCCTGCGCTCACCATCGGAATCTCGAGAAGCAGCGCCTGAATCAGAGGCAGCAACCTGGCTTTCTGATCCGGCGGTAACGGCGGCCCCTGACTGTCGGTCTCGAAGAGATCGCGCTCCAGGTCTCGGACTATTCGCTTCATGATACGCTCCCATCACAGCCGAGTCGGCCAGGAGAGAGCTTAAAGTCGTATCGACCTGGCAGCGCAGGGCGCGCAACTGCGCCAGCGGTAATCGCGGCGCTCCAACGACGACATGCCGCGCCGCTTCCTCGCGCATCATCCACGCCGGGACGTGCGCCAACGTGCCGTCATGTTGCCGGATCGTCAGAAACTCGTCGCCATGGTGACGGTTCCGACCCATGATCGCTACCGGTTCACCGCATCGCGGATGAAAAGGATAGAAAATTCGCCCTTCAGCGTCGTGATACCCGGCAGTATGTCTCTGCTTCGCCCGGCACCGGCAAGACGCACCTGGCCATCGGCATCGCCCGGGCGCTCATCCGGGCCGGCACCCGTGGCCGGTTCTTCAATGTCGTCGACCTGGTCAACCGGCTCGAGGCCGAGACCCGCAGCGGCAAGCCGGGCCGCCTCGCGGACTACCTCAACCGGCTCGACTTCGTCATCCTCGACGAGCTCGGCTATCTGCCCTTCGCGCAGGCCGGCGGGCAGCTCCTCTTCCACCTCATCAGCCGTCTCTACGAGCGCACCTCGATCATCGTCACCACCAACCTCGCCTTCGGCGAATGGCCCTCGGTCTTCGGCGACGCCAAGATGACCACAGCGCT
>JAJZZR010000469.1 GCA_021797465.1 Pseudomonadota bacterium
CAATCAGCCGCGAGGCTAACCTCTGGCTTCATCCTAGCCGGGCGTAGAACCCGCGAGTTGGCTCCGGTTGCACCTTATCAGAGACGGGTATACTGATAGCGGCCCTTGATATTGGCCGCGAGATAAGATCCATGAGAAGCGGCAGCCATCAGCTCGTGGTAAACGTATTCAGGAACGTCGTAGTACTGGTAGACGCCGCCATTCAGAAACTCGACCTCCAGAACTGCCGTCGTAGAGTCGTATCCGATCGACGCAATATTGCTTGAACTCACAGGCTTACGCTCCATCGCCTTCCTCCTTCTCCTGCTTACCCGGGCTCCAACGAGGGTTCTGTGACCTCCACGCGGCTGCAAGGGGCCTGTAATCTTCTGCGCCTCGTGCCCTTTGCCAAGCGTCCGCAACTGGGGGATCGCCACTGGAGGGCCTTGCATCGTCCGGCGGCAAGGTTATGCGACAGCGGATTGGAAGTTTGGCAGCCTCACCCATTATGACCGCCTCGCCTGTTCTCAGCACTGGCAGCGTGTCGATCAGCCCGCTAAGGCTGTCCGGCAAGGCCGCCTGCACCTTGGCCCGATCAGAGGTGTTCGACAGCCGCAGAGCCATAAGGGTCCCGCACTGCGAGAGGATCGTCTCGTCGATTTCTGACGGCCGTTGGCTCACCACCATGGCGCCCACCCCAAATTTGCGACCCTCTTTCACGATCCTTTGGACCATGTCCCGTGCCGGGTTGTTCGAGTCCATGCCGAGGTAACGATGGGCTTCCTCCATGACGATTAGTTGCGGACGGCCGCGGCCACCTTCAGGCAGATCCCGTCCCCAAAACAGCGCTTCGTAGACGATGTTGAGAATGCCGCCGATGAGCCGGATCAGGACAGGACTCGGCACGCCGGACAGGTCGAGCACCGTGACGGGCTTTGGATGTCCAAACCACTCGGCAAGGAGCTCGGGGAGATCCTTCTGCGGCTTGCCCTGAAGGTCGGGTTCCCAATCACCTGGATGCAACATGAAGTCATACTGGCGATCGAGCAACCGCGAGCGCATCTGAGCGAGCTGTCGGCGGATGCCGAGTACGCCGAACTGGTTCTGGTATGGCGCAGTGTTCGTGGTCGACGCAGGTTTATAACGCGGCAGCTTCAAGGTTTCCGCGTCACCCTCTTCGAGGACGGCTCGTACGGTCCTGTCTTTGTCGTCCCACGTCTTGATTTCTGGGTCGACGAGTTCGAACCAAAGCTGCTTCAGGCTGAACGGCAGGGGAGTATTCACGGTCAGAGCGTTCACATCCACCCCTTCCACCCCCGGCGCGACGGCAAGCTTCGCTGCTTGGATCTTGTCCAGAACCGCAGTCTCAGCCTTGGGATCGATCGTTCCCATGAGAAAATCAAGCAGCTCAAGCGGGTCCAGCGCCCAGTAGGGCACATAAAGCGGCCGCTCATGAGTGCTGGATGGAATTACCCGAAAGACCGTGGCGACCGAGCGTAGCGCTTGGCCATACTCTCCATGGATATCGAGCAGGAGGATTCGCGCACTGGGAAAGCCGGATTCGCCAGCCCCACCGCAGATCGAGCGCATCAGGCTCGCCACAGTGGTCGACTTGCCTGAGCCCGTCGAGCCCAGGATGGCGCTGTGCCTGGTTACTAGCCGGTCGAGATCGACCCGCACGAGAATGCTTTCAGCGCCTGCAAGCCGGCCGATGGATACCTGTCCCGCCGCTTCGGACCCGTAGATTCGTCCCAGGTCTTCCTCGGTGACGAGATGCACCTCATCGTTGATCCCGGGGTATTGGCTGATTCCCCTTTCAAAGCTGACCTCAACGATCTCTCCGACCAACTGGACCGTGAGCCAGCGCTCACCGCGCTCGCCGGCGTCCCGCAGCGCATCGGGAGTCGCGTTTGCGCCAACCTGAGAAATCACCCCGTACAGATCATGATAGCCTTGAGGAATTCGGACGAAACTGCCGACCTGTCCAACCCTGTAGCTGCGCCCGCCGATGATGGCGATGCCGGAAGAAACCGACTCGGCTTGGCGCACGCTGATTGTCGCTCCCGCTACCGCTCCGACGCGACCCAGGAAGGTGGGGGCGATCATGGCGGCGAGGAGACCGGCGGAACAGACGCCAGAGACAGTGTGTCGAACGCCTGAGGTGCGCGAGAGGCGGCAAGGAAGCCAGCAAAGGCGTCAATGGCGCCGAGACGAAATTCTGAGGGATCGCCAGACTTGGACGCGGCCCAATAACTGGCGCGTATCGGGCCCCAATCTCGCGTGGGCAGCTCTCCTGGCGCCTCCCATTTTGCAGGGACGCCGTTCACCACGGCTTTGTCACGCGCGTAGACGCTGAAGTTGGGCCGCCGGCTGGCTAGATCACACGCGGCGACCTCCTTATCCAAACTGTTGAATTGGAATGCGAAAACGCTGGAGGACGGGCTGGACGCCAAACCCTCGTCGATGCGCGCGGCGATGTGCGCGTCGGCGAAGGAGAATCCGATCGCCAGCAGCAAACTGTCGGGCGTGGCTAAAAACCCCCTCAACCGATCCAGCAGGGCCGAGTATGGAGCCTTTTGCGTTTGGTCGTACTTGAGGTGTTCTGGGAACACTAGGTGAGTGACATTCGACTCTCCGGTGCGTACCACCTCTCCCTTGGCGTTTGCCTTCCAGCCGAGGGAGCCATGAACCTTCCAAAGCCGGGTCCAACGCGTCGGCAAATCGCCGCTGGAAACTGAAACGGGATCGAAGAACGCCTCGCGGCCGCCCGTGAAGCCGTCGAAGTAAGGAGCACGGACACGCTCAAATGCCTCTTCGAATAAGAGATCGTAGTTGGATGTGAACAATTCGACGGCATGGTACCGTGCAGCGCCGGTGATCCAATTCACTAGATCCGTATAGGCACTGGGTCCCGAAGGCAGTCCCACGCGCACCACCTTGCCGAT
>JAJZZR010000058.1 GCA_021797465.1 Pseudomonadota bacterium
CCGATTCCTGATCCGCATCGGCGTGCCGCTCGCGCAGTCCCTGAGCGAGACGAATTCGCGGTATCTGATGGCCTTGTTCCCGGTGCCCGCACGGCTCTCGGCCCTCTCCGATGCGGTCCAGCGCTCTTATTCGCGCTATGGAAATCTGACCGCGTTGCGCCAGCCGGTGCGTTACAGCTTTACCCTGACGCTCACGCTTGTGCTGTTGCTGGCAATGCTGGCCGCCATCCACGGTGCGATCTACTTCGCCGAGCATCTGGCTCGCCCCGTACAGGACCTCATTGCCGGAACCCGGGCGGTGGGCAAGGGGGACTTCGCGACCCGGCTCGCCCTGCCCTCGCGCGACGAGATGGGCTTCCTCGTGCATTCCTTCAACGACATGACCAAACGGCTGCGCCGAGCTCACGATGAGGCTACCCGCAGTCAACAGGCGGTCGAGCGCGAGCGCGAGCGGCTGGCGATCATTCTCGCGCGGCTCTCGACCGGGGTGCTGGCAATCGACCGCAACCTGGTGGTGCGCATGGCCAACCGGGCGGCGGGCAGCATCCTGGGCACCGATCTGTCGGCCGCGGCCGGTCGGGCACTGCCGGACCTTTCGGCCGGCAACGAGCGGCTCGCGCAGTTCGTCGCGGCGCTTGCTGTGCGCTTTGCGCGCGGCCGGGAGGAGTGGCGCGAGCAGATCGAGTTCGGCAAATCGGGCCGGGCGGTTACGCTGATGTGCGCCTGCACACCGTTGCCGGGCGAGAGCGGCGACATGGGCTATGTAATCGTGTTCGACGACATCACCGCATTGCTCGAGGCTCAGCGTGATGCCGCCTGGGGCGAGGTCGCGCGGCGTCTGGCGCACGAAATCAAGAATCCGCTGACCCCGATCCAGCTGTCGGCCGAACGCCTGCGGCGCCGGCTGCTCCCGGTGCTCGCGCCGCCGGAGGCCGAGATACTGGATCGCTCCACCCATACCATCGTGCAGCAGGTCGAGAGCATGCAGCAGATGGTCAACGCATTCAGCGAATACGCGCGCGCGCCGAAGATGCACGTCAGCCGCTTCAGCCTCAATCAGCTGGTGACCGAGGTCGCCGATCTGTATCGCGCGCAGGACGGGCATGTAAGCATCTTGCTCGATCTGGATGAGCGGCTTGCGGCGATCGAGGCCGACCGTGGCCGGGTGCGCCAGATTCTGAATAATCTGGTCACCAATGCGCTTGAGGCGCTCGAGGGCCGTCCCGCGCCGCGGCTGGAGATCCGCACGCGGCTCGAGGGTGGCGGTAATGCGTTCGCAGCGGTGAGCGTGTGTGACAATGGGCCCGGTTTCCAGCCGGAGCTGCTCGGCAGGATCTTCGATCCGTACGTCACCAGCAAGCCCAAGGGTACGGGCCTGGGACTGGCGATCGTGAAGAAGATCGTGGAAGAACACGGCGGGCGGATCGACGCCGAGAACCTGCCGGAAGGCGGAGCCCGCATCCGGGTGGCACTGCCCGTGGCGTTCGGTCGCCGGTCGGGGGCGGGAAAGAGGCGAGAGACATTGCGGAGCGAGCAAGCATGAGTTCGGCACACATACTGGTGGTCGATGACGAGGCGGATATCCGTGGCCTGCTGAAGGAGATCCTCTCCGAGGAAGGCTACGCAGTGGAAGTCGCGGCTAACGCGGCCCAAGCGCGCGCATCGCGAGCCCGCCAGACGCCTGACCTGGTGCTGCTGGACATCTGGATGCCGGACGTCGACGGCATCACGCTGCTGCGCGAGTGGTCCAGCACCGCCGCCGACGACTGTCCGGTCGTGATGATGTCCGGCCACGGCACCGTGGAGACCGCGGTGGAGGCGACACGGCTCGGCGCGTTTGATTTCGTCGAGAAGCCGCTGTCGTTGGCCAAGCTGTTGCGCACGGTGGAGCGGGCCCTCGATGCGGGGCGCCGCAAACGCCAGGCGGGAAAGCTGTTCACGCCGGCGATGATCACGCCGGCCGGCAAGAGCAAGCTCATGCAGCAGTTGCGCGCGGAGCTGCAGCAGATGGCCACCCACAGCTCGCCGGTGCTGTTGGTCGGCGAGCCGGGTTCGGGACGCGAGCTGTTTGCCCGGTATCTGCACGGGCGCGGCCCGCGCGCCGGCGCGCCGTTCGTCACGGTGGTGGCCAGCAGTCTGCGCGACGCCGACGCGGAGAGTCGGCTGTTCGGCTCGATCGAAGGCGGCACGCGCCGTCCCGGGCTGCTCGAGCAGGCCGCCGACGGTACGCTGTTCATCCAGGAGCTGGAGGATCTGCCGGGGGGCGCGCAGCGCCTGTTGGTCGGGGCGCTGCACTCGGGACGGTTCACGCCGGTCGGCGCCAATGATCCCATCGAGCTGCGCGCGCGCCTGGTGTCCTGCGCGCAGCCGGGTATCGAGAACCGCGCCGGAACGGGGGTGCGGCGCGACCTGCTCAGCCACCTCAACACGCTGATCGTGCGGGTGCCGCCGCTGCGCGACTATGCGGAGGACGTACCTGAGCTGTTGCGTCATCACGTCGATCGGCTGGTCGATTCCGAGGGGCTGCCGCTGCGCCATTTCTCCGTCGCCGCGCAAAACCGGCTGCGCAACTACCCCTGGCCGGATAACGTCCGGGAGCTGAAGAATCTGGTGCAGCGCCTGTTGATTCAGGGTGGCGGCGAGGAAATCGGCCTGGATGAGGTCGAGCGGGAGTTGGCCCTGCAGGCGCCGCCGGGGGAGCCGCTGGTCAAACAGGACCTGCTGGCGCTGCCGCTGCGCGAAGCGCGCGAGCAGTTCGAGCGCGCCTACCTGCAACAGCAGCTGTTGCTGTGCAACGGCAAAGTCGGGCAGCTCGCCAAGCGCGTCGGCATGGAGCGCACGCACCTGTATCGCAAGCTGCGCTCGCTGGGGTTGGATTTCCGCTCGATCGCCGAGGATTGAGCGCGGCGGCACTCAGTGGGT
>JAJZZR010000484.1 GCA_021797465.1 Pseudomonadota bacterium
CGCCTGAAAGCGAATCTCAGAAGATCCTACGGCTTTCGAACCTACAGAGCGATAAAAGTCATGCTCTATCATAAACTTGGCGCGCTACCCGAGCCGGAACACGCCCACAGATTCTGCTGAGGAACCAAGTTTTTCTTGGCAGTCATGCTTTTGGCGTTGGGTCAATTGTTTCCGATTCTCCGGGATCGACGCGAGAAGCGCGAGCGCGAACAACGCGAATGGAGCGAGCAGCGTCGTATGCGCTGGCGGAAATAGCCTGTCTCGGACCGTGGGCGAGGAGGGGTATGTTCAGATCACGATGCGCTCGACCTCATCGAGGCTGATCTGATCGTCCCGGCGGTCATAAAGACCGGTTGTGCGTGAGCTTTCGTGCGCGGCCATCTGCTGCGCGATCTCGAGTTTTCCGCCGTTCTTCAGGTACTCGGTGATGCCGGTCGCCCGGAACGAGTGATTGCCGATCCGGGTCCAGATGCCTGCGGCGCGGGCTCGCCGCACGATCATGCGATAGGCGTCCGGCTGGCTCATCGGTTCTGTGGAGAGCTGGCGCGTGCGCCCTCGGGCAGTGCGGAAGAGATAGCCCTTGTCATCGCCGGTAAGTCCGGCGCCCTCGATATAGGCGTGCAGGTAGGCATCGAGATTGTGGTGGCAGGGCATTTCGTGGCGTTTACCGCCTTTCTCGTGCAACCGAACCCAGGTTCGCCGGCCCTGCACATAGACATCCTCGACGCGCATCTTGAGCGCCGCGCCCACTCGGGCGAAGGTGTAGACCATGAGGGCGATGAGTGCCCGATCGCGAAGGCCGATGGCGGAGGCCGGGTCGATCGAGTCGAGCAGGGCCCGGGCTTCCTCGGCCGTGAGAACCGGCGTTTTGCCCTTCTTCACTTTGTGCTTGGGGCCGCGAACTGAACTTGCGGGATTCACAGCGAGGACGTGGCCGACGACTAGCCAGTCGAAGAGCATGCGGATGCCGGCGAGATGAAGCTTTACGGAGGGGGCCGCGAGGTTCCCCTGCAGTCCTTCGATGTACGCGGCCACATGAACCGGCTCGATGTCGCGGAGTTCGCGCAGGCCCTGGTGATCACACCAGTTGGCAAATTCCGTTGCGGCGCGCGCATAGGCGCGGCGCGTATTGGGATTTCGGATGTTTGCGGTAAAAAACTCGATGAACCGCCGGCTGGCGGCTTCATCTGGCGCGAAGAGCGTGGGCAATGATCCGAGGGCTGGACTTGAGATGACCTTACTCATGATGGGAACTCTCCGAAGAGCTTGTTCAAGACCTCATCCAGTGTCTCGAGTCGCGTGAATCGATTGGGCGGGACGAGCCGGTGATTGGGTCGCTCTGGGCGAATACCGGATTTGTTGTGCGTCGCGCGCTTCGGGATCTTGAGCGTCTCGATCGATGGGAGTGCCTGACCTGGGCTGCCTCCAAACCAAAAGAACGGTCCCATGTCGAGATTGTCATTCACGTGGATCCACAGCACGCAGCCGCTGGGCTTGGTTCCGAGAGCCAGGGAGACCGAAACGTCTGTCGGTCTTGGTGAGGTTCCGGTCTTCAGCTGCAGGTGGCGAACAATGCGGCCGCGCGCCATCACCAGGTCATAGCCGTGGTTGTCGAATTCCGACCGGAGAACCTCTACGTCGGTAACGCCGCGGCGCCATAGAAGCCTGAGCACATCCCCGACGAATACGTGCTCCACGATCCGCTCTCGCAGCAAGGAGTGTGTGCTGTTCCGATCTGCCATCTGCTCCCCCTTGTGTTCCACATGTATGATAACGTCCTTTATCATACACGAAATTGAGGTCGCTGGGTGCGACGTTCCACAGTGGGCTCCACCCATCCTCGTCCGCGTGTTGCGGTGTCGCGGGCAATTTTGAGCGGTGCGGTTACTCGCGTTCCCGGCGGGAACCGGATACGCGCGCCGGACTGCCGACTAGGTTCCGGTCATTGCTTGGACGATCAGCGCCAGCGCTTGCAGGGCCGCAGCGCAAGCGGCCATTCCGGCAGCGTACTTGCTAAGGCGCCCCTGTCCATCCAGCGTAGCGATCAAGGGGGTGTTCATTCCAACCATGATCTCGGGACCGTCTCGTCTAGCCTGCTCTGGGGTGGCCTGAAATGCCGCGGATCGATACCAAAAGAACGCTGCCACAATCGCAGCGGCCGCGCTGGCTAGATTTAGACCGGCGATCGAGTAACGGATTGAATTGCTCATGTGCGTGATGGAATTGATGTGAGTGATTGTCGATGACTGAGCGGATCGTCATTCCGGATTCGGACTTCACATCATAGCGTGTGCTCTTCCAATCCTGGCCATAGCAAGGGTAGCGGGTATCCTCTCGATCGCGGCGCCACGGCCTTCCTATGCGGTCGTTTTCCGTCGCTCATGCGGAAGATTCCCGAAAGTCGCGCGGGAACCCTCCACTCGACACGCAGAGGGGAGGCGGGCTTGCCTCTCGTCTCATTGTGCCACGCCGTTCTCGCCGTCAAGGCCTTCGCGCGCGAGGACGCGCGCTCGCGGAGCGCCGCGGAGGACCGCGGCGGCCTTGACGGCTGCGCTGCGGCGTGCCGTTTTTTGACTCAGGCAATCCCGCCCCCAGGCCACGAAGCGGCGCCGGATGGTGTTGATATCACCGTCCGGCGCCTGGCCACAGTCACTATCTGAGGTAGACGACCATGGTTGACACGCACTCTATGCCGGTTCGTGCGCCGGCGCAGGACTCCATTCCTCCCGATTCCACCCCGATATCCCCTCGGGACCGGACGGTCCGCCGATACACCGTGACCGACGGCTTGCGGAGCACCCGTGAGCCGGATGGCCGCTCGGTGGCGGCCCCCATGCTCCGTCTGCGGGGTGCTTGGCTCAAGCGCGCCGGATTCGCCATCGGCGCCCCGGTGACGGTCCGGGTGAGCGATGGCCGGCTCGTCATAGAGGTGGCCGAGCCTGAGCACATGTCGCAAGCGGAAGTCCTCACGGCGATTGCGAGGGTTGCCGACGATGGCCTGCCGAAGCGTGAGGTCGACGAGCTCGTGCGGCGTCTGAAGCGCCGCCGAACCGACTGATACGGCGTCACCGGACTCGCCGGCGGCGGTTCGACGCCGCCGGCGGGTTCCCGGATGCTCGGGCGGTTGCAGTAGTGAATAATATTCACCATACTGAAGGCCGACGACCACGCTGCGTCGCGCCCGGAATTGGGAAATCCAGGTGTTCGGGCGAGAGCACGGAGTGCCGCACTTTCACCTGTGGACGCCGAATGCCGCGGCGGTGGTCGTGATCGACACCCTGGCGGTGCTGAGCGGATCGGTGGATGCGAAAGCGCTCGAGGAAGCGCGCGCATGGGCCACCGAGCATCGCGCCGAGCTCACGGCGGAATGGCGCCGCCTCAATCCGGAGAAGCCCCTGTGAAACTCAGGATCACGCGAGTCGAACCCCTGCCGCCGTCGAAGCTCCGGGTCACCTGGCAGAGCGGCAAGCAAAGCGAGATCGACGTCGGCGAGTATCTCCAAGCTCCCGGGCACGAGCGGCTTCGGGACAAGGCGTTCTTCGCGACCGTCGGGGTGGAGGAATGGGGCCACGGTGTCGAGTGGCCAGCGGCCGACATCGGGATTCCCGCGCCGGCGCTCTACAGGCTATCGAAGGAGCAGTCGGGCGATGCGTTTCCGACGGCGGAGTTCAACGCGTGGATGGAGCGGCATAGCCTGTCACTCTCCGCCGCGGCACGAGCGCTGCACCTGACGCGGCGAACCATCATCTACTACAGCACGGGCGCCAAGCCCATCCAGGCCTACATCGGGCTTGCCTGCAGGGGCTGGGAAGTCAGTCAGCGGAAGCACGTCGCGTAGCGGTCGTCGGCGCTGCAATGGACGCTCGTCGTTTCGGAGAAACTACCTTTCCTTCGAAAGGATGAACCGCCGTCGCGCGATCTGTCGTGACCGCGTAGATGTCGCCACTATTTTGGGAAAAGCAAAGCCCCGCTGAGCGGGACTGCGTTTTACTGCAACACTTGAGTCCGTAGCTGAAGGTAATTCGTCGCCCCAGAATCCGCGCTGCACTCAATAACTCCAGTCTCTCCGGAAACAACACCACCCGTATTCATTACCCGGTATTTATACGAAACACTCGTGAGGCCGGTTCCGCTCGGTTGTCCAGTTAGACCCGGGAAGATCACTTCGAGACTCTCCCCGGGACCGACGACATATTCTGGAACATAGCCGGTACATGTAGTATTAGACGCCGGCGTAAGATAACTTTGAATCCCGGAAATGAAGTCTGCGTCTCCGGAAATGATGCTATTTGCCCCCGTCGCCACCAGAACTGGCGGTAGCGTCAGGCCGCCGCTTTTTGAATCGCTCCAGTACTGCAAGGCTTCTTTGCTTACGAAGAAAGCAACTCCTCCAGGTCCAAGTTCAGTGATGTATCCGATGCCGTCCGCCGCGGCTGTTGGCAGATCGATCAGCGCGGTTAGCATGTTGACCGTGCCGGTATCGATGGTTTCGCTCGGGACCACGGATACGAGAGCCGTTCCGGATGTCGGCCAGTCACGTTCGGTCTGGAGGATGCCTTCAACGTTTGAGATAAGTCCAGTGAGTTCCTGTTGGCTGAATGCGATATAACTTCCAGAGGCAGGGGTGAACAGCATCGCTAGCGTGGTTGTGGCAGTGGTGTTTATCTGAGAATCCTGCTGGGATTGCGGATTGGTGACCACGATCTGCAGCGCATCTCCTGGGTGTAGCTGACAGACCGATGTCGGAAGCACGCCACCGATATTCGTGCCGACGTTCAATGTAAACACGACGGTGGTATTTGTCCAAAGTGAAATAGTGACCGTGCAGGCGTCGCCTCCAAGTCCGAGCACGCTCTTCGGCGCGATGTACCCGGCGTTCCATTTTTGCGTCGTGTCGTGGACCGTTAGATATTGGGTATCGCCAGTGAATGGCAGGAGTTCCGGGAATGTGCCGAAATCAGTGCCTGTTAGAACAACCTGTGGCGTCGCGTCCGCAGCTATTGGCGTAACGGAGGTTATCCCAGTGGATGCGGAAGTCGAGCTCGTTGTTGGCGTCGCGTTCGTAGCCGGAGGCACCATGGGTGTGGTCGCTTGGGATGCCGATGGGGGATTTGCGACTGTCACGAATATTCGAGTCGGAGGAGAGCCGCCAAAAGTAGTGTTTGCAGAGCCCATATCGCCGACGAGCTGGGGATTGGCGATGGATATGCGCACGATATCTCCTGGATGTAGCACGTCTGCACCGCTATAGTCGCTTAAAAAACCGCCTAGAACGATTTGACTGTCAGTCCATTGAGTCACATCCACCGATGGTCCAGTCGAGCAGCCGTTTTCACATGCCGCACCGGAGGTCCAGTTATTGGCCGTGATATCGCGGATTTGAAGAAATCTAGAATGACCCTGAAAGGGCGCATGAGTGCCGAATCCAGAGCCGTTGATGGTAATGGTCTGCGTTGCGACTGGAAGGATAGTCGAAACCGACGTCGTGCTGCTTCCAGAGACAGATGTCTTACTAACGCCGTCCGAAAACGATGAGATTTTAGGCCCGGGTAGCGTGCTCGCTACATGTACGTACATTTGAGCGGGAGGCGAGCCACATAGACCCCGTGCAGGAAGTTGGGTCACTGGATACTGATTCACATTCTGTGGGTCAGCAATTAGAATCCGGACAAGATCTCCTGGGTGAAACTCCGAGATGGGTCCAAATATTCCCTTGACTACAATTTCTGTATTGATCCATTTAGTAACATAAAATCCACCTGACAGTTGCGGATAGTCCCAGACGCCTGTAAATCCATCCGGCTCGGCTCCAATATAGATGTTGTGATTGGTAATGTCTGTTAGCTGCAGGAAGCAGGTCGGACCGTTAAAAGGATCCGCTTGGCCGAATCCTGAGCCTCGAAAAATAATGGTTTGGCGTGTAAAAGGTAGTATCACATTCGGGGAGATTGATGAAACGACGGGTGCGCCGGCGTTATTTAGGCTTGCGGTTGTGGTGGGACTCGTGATTGGCGTTGAGCCCGTTTTCTCCGCTGGCTGGGTTGTGGTAGTAGAGTGAACTGCGGCTTGGGCCGCTTTTTCAGCAGCTTTGGTGATAATCTGTTGCCACCACGGCGGGGAAGTCTGGGCATGAGCGACGTGAGCAAACAAAAGACATGTCGCACATGTGGCGAATAAGAGGATTTGGATGGGCCGTGGAAATTTCATGATGCCCCCTTTGTGGTAGGCTGACCGCTACTTTTTATTGCCTCTTTGTAATGGCGGCAGAAACGGCTGTCGTCATTTCACGGGTGCGCCGCGTGCCGGTAATTATGTCGAGAAGCGGCATACAAGACAAATTTAGTGCCAGATAGCGTAACGCAGCGCCTACGGTGAAGGCTGGTGTCGTCAACGTTCGAGTGACCGGCGCGCGAGGCGTGGAAATCCCGTAAAACTCGCACGTTGCGAGAGGTGGTGTACCGTGAGTGTCGAATGAGGAGTCCGGTTCGTCCGGGGCGCAAACGGATTGTCTGAAGGAAGTGTCTTAGAAAGGGTAAGTTGTGAAACATCGCCCTGCCCCGCTCGAATCAAGGGCTTGCGTGTTTCATAAGTCAATTTCATAATTGACGCCTGTTCTCTCCCTCGGACAGCGCCCCTATGAGCAATATCACCCGGCTCCCCCCTTCCGGAAGGAAGGTCCATGTCGAGGCCGACATCCCGGCGAGCCAGCTCGATGAATTCGACCGCGCCATCACGGCGATCGCCGCCGGGGAGCGGCCGCGGATGGACACTCTGGCGCGGGATGAGGGGGAGATCGTGCGCCGCGCCATGGCGGCCCTCGAGAAGATCGAAGCGGCGATCGAGGCGCATCCGGGTACCGGGCAGGCGCGCCGCCTGGTGAAGTTCCTGGCCGGGGTCTACAACGGCGAGGACTATCCGTTCGACCTCACGGAGCTGCGGGCGCTCGACACCGAGCTCGCCAATGCCTGTCTCGATTACCTGAACTACGACCGCCTGGGCAAGCGCGAGGTCCACAAGCACTTGAAGAACGGCGATCGCGATCTGCATCGCTGGCTCGAGCGCTACGACCTCCTGCCGCGCGAGTCATGAGCGGCACCGTGTCGGCGGCGCTGTCGGAGGCTGAGATCGAGCGGCTGACGGCGCTCCTCGCCGCGAACCGCAATCCGGAGGCGCTGTCGCTCGAGGGGGTCGACGGGCTCTTCTGCGCGCTGATCGCGAGCCCTGCCCTCGTCATGCCGCACGAGTACCTGCCGGTGATTCTGGGAGGAACGCTGGAGGCCGGTGGACTGCTCGGCGACCTCGCGGGGGTGCAGGAGATGATGGGGCTCCTGATGCGCTACTGGAACGTAATCGCTCAAGAGTTCGAGCGCGAGACGTACCACGCCGGCTACCGGGGTGAGCCCGGCGAGGACTGTGTTCCGGGCCGCGCTTGGGCGCGTGGCTACCTGCACGGCATCCGTCTTGCCCGGAACGGGTGGAGCCGTATCCTGCAGGATGACCGTGAGAATGAAGTGCGCTGCATTCCGATCGTGGCCGGGGAAGTCGATCCCGCCTGGCCGAGAGAGCCGCTCACGGAGGAGCAGTCACGCGCGATGTGGACGGACATGCTCGCCGGCGCGGCGCGGGCCTACCGGTACTTCAAGGAGGACCGGCTGGCGGCCGCGCGGCGCGCGCCGCCCGAGCCGTACGAGCGCGTCGGGCCGAAGGTGGGGCGCAATGACCCTTGTCCCTGCGGCAGCGGCAAGAAGTATAAACGCTGCTGCGGGGGCCCGGAGTCCGGCGACCGGGTCGTGCATTGATGGGGCGCATGATCAAGTCCTGGGTGGTCGATCTGCGCCATTTCCTGCTGCCGGACGGCAAGGTGGCGTCCTTGCCGCCGCGGGCGCAGCGGCTCTTTGCCTACTGGTCGGAGATCGTCTCCCAGGCGACGCAGTACGACGATCCGACGACGCTGCTGTGCCGGCGCCGGCCTGGCCATAAACCCTGCGGCACCCTGCTCACGATCTTTTTCGACATCGACAACAACGATGTGCTCTGGTTCTGTCCCCGCTGCCATGACGAGGGGCGCATCGCCGGGTGGGAAGGCACGTTCTGGGACAACGGGGACATCGCCGAGCATCCCTCGTAAAGTCGCCACCATGGAACTCGATACCGACAAGATCGATCAGGCCGTGCTCGCGCTGCTTTCCCTCGGCCGGCACGAGGGATACCGGGTCTGGAAGAGCTTCGATTGGGAGGTGATGAACCGGTTGCACGCGAAGGGTTACATCACCGACCCGGTGAGCAAGGCCCGCTCGGTACTGCTCACCGAGGAAGGCACACGGGAATCCGAGCGACTGCTGCGCGAGCTGTTCGAGCGGCCGCGGGGCGGGAAGTGAATCCCTCCTCCGCACAGTACCCCGCATGAAATATGGCTACGCACGCGTCTCAACCGAGGATCAGAATCCGGCCCTGCAGCTCGCCGCCCTGAAGAAGGCCGGTTGCAGGACCGTGTTCAAGGACGAGGGGATCTCGGGAGCGACGGCGCAGCGCCCTGCCCTGCTCAAGTGCCTAAAGACACTGCAGGCGGGCGACACGCTCATCGTCTGGAAGCTCGACCGGCTGGGGCGGAGTCTGCGGGATCTCATCCACATGCTCGATGACTTGAAGCAGCGTGGTGTGAAGTTCCGGTCACTCACCGAGGCGATCGATACGGACACCGCGACGGGGCGCGCCATGTGGCAGATGATCGGGGTGCTCGCCGAGCTCGAGCGCTCGCTCATCACCGAGCGCACGCGCGCCGGCGTGAAGGCGGCGCAGCGACGCGGGGTGAAGTTCGGGCGGAAGCCCAAGCTCTCCGCGCCCCAGATCGCGCATGCGCGGCAGCTGATCGAGGGCGGACAGCGGGTGCAGGATGTGGCGGCGCTGCTCAGTGTGGGGCGCGTGACGCTTTATCGAGCGCTGCAAAGACTTGCCAGCTGACTGCCTGGTCGTCGTTACCACCCCACGTACTCCCGGGGGGCATCTCCTGACGATCCCCCCCCGACGTTACTCTTCAGCTCGCGTAAGACCGTGCCCAAGTCCTCTCGTCATGCCGAGCGACTACCTGCCGGTAGTGCTCGCGGTTGCGCGGGGCACCGCGTTCGAGAGTCTCGCAGATGCGCAGGAGACGATGAGACCGCTCATACCGATACGCGTTTCTCAGCCGAACACCAGATCCCCGCTCCGCAGCGCGCTGGCTACATCAACCCGTCAAACAGTGTGTTACACGCCCCAAGTAGCAGTGACCCGAGAGAGTGGAAATGGCTCTGTTTCCCTTGTCCATTCGTGATATGGCGCCGCGGTCTGGCTATACGGACTCGGCTCCGGCCGATCAAACTGGACGCGGGCTGGAATGTGAAATGCGCTTCCGAAAACGATCGCTTCCCCAGATGACAAGATCGTCACCTGATCCAGCAGACGCCGTGCCTGCATGGGAATGATGCGGCGCAAATGATCTATGTCGTCTGGGTTTTGCAGCCGATGACTGATAAAATTAGCGCACTGACTGATAATCGTTTGGCTGATTTCACTTGGACGCTGACTAGCGATGATGAGTGACAGGCCGAACTTGCGTCCTTCTTTCGCGATGCGCTCATAGGTCAGCCGGGAAAGGCGATGGCCGCGATCCTCATCGGATCGCACCGGCTTGGCATAATTGTGTGCTTCTTCGAGAACTAGAACCCAGGGATGCTTGTACCGCGATGCCGCTGGCAGACACTCACGAGCCTCCAACAGCACCCGCCCAATGATCGCGCAGGCATAGGGTAATACTTCGTTGCTCAGCATTGAAAGGTCCAAGACTGATACCTTCGGTCCAGTCGTTATCCCTAACCCGAGTTGTCCGAACCAAGCGGACAGGTCTTCGATCTTGGTGTTGGCATCCTCGTAATTCATGAAGGCTCGCCACCGCCTGTCACCGAGTCGCGTCTTAAGGCGCAATTTCAGCGTCGTCAGATGGGACTCGATCCGGATCGTATCCTCCTTTGATACGGCGCGATTAATCAGCGACGGATCGGCCAACATAGCGCGGGCAATCGGCAGCGGCGAATCGGCTGTGCGTACGCCTAGTTCGGCCGTCGTGCTGTTGCATATGAGCTTCCCACGAATGGCGTCCTTAAGTTTTTCCGCTTCGCGCGCGATCGCCGCCTGGTTCTCCATGACTTCGGTATTGTAGTCACTGACAAGGCGATGACTTGAAAACAGTGTCACGAAAGCGGCTGTACCAATACCTGCATCAGCAAGGTACCCAGTCACGGCATCGCAATAGGAACCCGCCGCCTTCCTCCTGATCCGGGGGAGCTCACTGAGAAGCTGATCGAGCATGCTCATGGCATGCTGGAGCGAGCCTATGCTGGAGGCAGCCGTAGCATCTCCGCCCTTGGCGATTGCCCACCAGTCTTTCAGCACCGGCTCTTGCGTCTGTTCCGCAGCACTCAGCCACGCGCATATCTCCTCGGCATTCATAAACCAAATGGGGAGACCGAACTCCGTGCCGTTCAGATAAATGCGGTCTGGCGAACGCACTGCCGCGTTCACGAAAGGAAAGGCTTTTCCATACTCGCCGTTGATGTCGAGGATGAAGATGTGCGGCTCTTCCACCGCGCCATCGAGCGCTTTCATGGCCTTCTGAACCAAGCTCGACACGGAAAAGGATTTGCCCGACCCGGTATTACCGACGATCGCGAGCGGACGAGAGAACAGATCGTTGTAAGATGCTCGCACGATATTGTGTGCTTGGCCTGTGGGAAAGCCGAGTTTCAAATCGCAGTCGAAATCCTTGGCATCATAGTCTTCTGGCCTATTCCGTCGAGGTGGAACCTCAAAGATTGCTCTGAGGATGTGGGGCGAGCCGATCTCCGCAGGGGTATCGAGGGTTGGTAATACGGAGATTCCGGGACTGAACGAAGGCTCATCTTCGGCGTGCTCGACTGTTCCTAGCAATTGCACGGTCGCGATGCGTCGAGGCTTCATCAGCTCAAGACTGAGGTCATGACCGCTACTCGGATCGAATGTTTCGCGTGCCTCGAGATCGGTAATAATTCCGATGACCGTCTCACCTGCCCCTAGGGAAAAGGTGAGATAAGCGTTAATCGCAATCGCCGCCTGAACACCATCCGGGGTGGCGCGCAGCGCCGACCTAGTTTCCGGCTGCAGTTCAACTTTTACCTGAAAGCCATGGACCGCGACGATATGACCAACCAGCCGGGGATTATCCATTCGGGTTTCCCGGGATCGTGCCCGCGTCGGGTTGCAGTTCAGACGGCGAGATCTGCTTCTCAAAACGCCTCAGACGCAAGAAGTCGTCGAGCCACTGCACATCGGGCATCACCGCTGTCGCGAAATCGTCGAATGTTGCGTATTTAAAGGGATTGGCAGCGAATGCTGATTCGCTTGCAGATAGAACGAAAGCGCGTTTTCCGAGATCCTTATATCTCCGAATGCGCTCGATGACCGCACTATTTGGATTTGGCTCTACCACTAACATCACGAGCGACGGATTCATCAGCGCATTCTCGATGATCCGACTGACATGATCATCGCCAAAGCCGTAGCCAAGAACAAGTAGAAAGGTTTGCGGGATACCTAGCCGGACCTGAAGTGACCGAAACAAATGCGCGTACGGCATGGTCAGCGTCTGGGCGAACTTGTTAGCCGTTGGTAGGATGCCGACAGACGGTATTGTGTTGGCCAACGGTTGTAACGCGACGGCCTTTTCCGCAGCAGTCTTCCTTGCGTACTCCTTGAGTGCTCCGAGATCGGGATGGCGCGCTCGCATTTCATCGCCGTGCTCATACCAGTGAATAGAGCCGTGCAGCTTGTAGAAATGGAGAAATTTGTCAAAACGACGGACGCGTCCTTCGGCAACCTCGCCCGGATAATAGATGTCGAGCCCATAGACGGACGGGTCAAATCGAGCGGTCGCGCGCCCAGTGAATCCGTCGAAATATTGGATGCCGAGCATCTCCAGCGCCTGTTCAAACAATGTGTCATAGTTCAGCGTGAATAGATGAGCGCGCCCAAGATTGCTATCGCGGGCGACTAACTTCGATAAAAATGCGATCTGCGGAGCAATGCCATTTGGTGCAGGTGCTGCGGCGTCGCCTGGCAATGGCAACGCACATTCGGCGAAGATTGCCATTCGGAGCCGCTCCACGAACCACTTGAGATCCGTTAGACTTGGCGCGAGCATCGTTGGCCATACGACGCCGGAGAAAGGCGCATCGGTGGACGTCGCCACCACGAGTGCGTTGGAAATGAATGAGAGCCATGCCTCAAAACCCAGGAGCGGCTTATCGAGAAGCATAGCGGAACCTACCGCATCGTTCCGTGACTTGATAAGTGCGGCAATCGATGCTGGAATGCCTATGATCTCCTCGATTGTCGCGAGAACAGCCTTCTCCAGATGTGCCATCGTCTTGCCGCCCGCTGAAACCGAAGTTCCGGCTCCCGTCAGCACAACGAGGTTTTCCATGCGCAACCATTCGGAGATTAGCGCCTGAAGTCGTACACGGCCTTGTTTTTTGTCGCGGTCGAATAATAGATTGCCGACACCACCATCCTCAGTCAGGCCAATTAGCTGGTATTCAGTGGGTTCTGGCGTCACCGTTGTGAATCCTTTATGTCTGCTCGCTCTGCTCTAGCTCAAGTTGCGGCAGCTCCTGCTGTGCCAACCCCTGTATCTCCCCGCCGATCCCGATCAACTCCCGCATGGCCATCTGGAGTTGCTTGTCGCGTCGCGTCCAGCGTTGCTCGGCCTGCTGTCGTTCGCGGTCGTTTTCTTCCTTCATCGCCTTGAAAGCGTTGTAGACAGCTTTGAGCTTTTGGGCGAACTGCGGGGAAGTGAGGTAGTCGTAGACTGCTTCCATCTTCTCGCCCTTGCCGGCGGAGATCAGCCGCTGCTTGTGAACGTCGACGAGCCCGACGCGAATCACCTCGGCCAGGCTCACCGCATGCGTCCAGGTCGTGACCCAGACGTCCTCGTGCAGACCAAATGGCTGCTGGGCGTCCCATTCTTTCGGGACTGCGGTCGGCATGGTCACCAGGATTCCCACATCCGCCGATGCGCCTCGCATGTCCTCCTTCAGCTTCGTCACCCATTGGGGACTCCAGTCTTTGGCGCGCTTGGTCTCCCAGAGCATCACGCCCGCAGTCTGTCCGGTCCGGGTCGTCACTCGCTGGATGACATCCCCGCCTCGGGCGCCCTTCTTGACCTCTTCGATGGTGTCGAGTCTGAAGGCCTGAACCAGGGACTCCTCCAGGGCGAGCTCGAGTACCTCGCCCTGCAGTTGCTGTGAACCCTGCTCGGCTCTGCGTTGGGCATCGGCCAGCTGACTGCTGACGTCGTCGAGCTTTTTCTGCAACTCGGCTTCACGGAGTTTCGATCGTTCGGCTTCCTGAGCACGAACGACGGCTTCGCGCTGTTGCACCTGGGCGTCGACCTGTCTCTGAACCTCCAGAGCCAGTGCCGCTTTCTCGTCCTGGAGTTTTTCACGTTCTTTTCGGAGGCTCAGTTGCTCCTCCCGAAGGGCCGCGACCTGCGAATTCTTCTCTTCGAGCTGTTGCGCAAATGCGGCACGTTCGGACGCCATGAGCTGCTCGGTCTTCTCGCGAGCCGCGGCGGTGGCTCGTGTTTGCAGCTCCCGTTCGGCAGCTGCCAGCCGTTCCTCGCGCTCGGAAACGGTTTTTAACTGTTCATCCCGATCTGCGAGGGCTTTGCGGAGAGATTGCAACTGCGGTTCCAGGGACTTCTCCGTGAGCGCCTGCATTTCCCGGAGCGCCTTCTCATGCGCCTCAGCCTGCGTTTTCAGCAGCTTTTTCAGCGATTCCGTTTCCTGCTGGATCGCGCTTTCGCGTTCCGCGGCGATCGCGGCGGCCTGTCGCTCGACCTCGCTGCGTTCGGCTTCCCGGACCGCTGCCAGAGCGCTACGGCTTGCGGCCTCGAAGCCCTCGAGCGCTCGCTTGGCAAACCCCTGCTCGAGGTTGAATTCCTCGCCACACTTCGGGCAGATGACCGGGGTCGCCGGATCCAAGAGGAGACGATTTGTCGGTATCACGCGTTCGTTCATTTTTCGACGCTCTTTGGCGTTCAGTCGCCGCCCCTGTTCTGCCTTCGCCGCGACCCTATCGTATTCCGGCTTGTGACCATCCTGTCGAGAGTTCAACCGCTTTTGGCCGTAGGCGCCGTGAAGTCGTCCAGAAATTCCGACACTGGCTCGACCCCCGAGACATGGAGCTGATCCCGGGCTCGTGTGCAGGCGACATAAAGCAGATGCCGTTCGGAGTCGTAGGCGTCCTGTAAGTCGCCCTCCTCGCCGACTTGCTCAATCTGCGCCTGAAGCGGCACGACGTCGTCGTCACAGGCCATGACGGCCACTGCGCGGAATTCCAATCCCTTGGCCAGGTGCATCACGCCGATGGCGGCGAAGCCGCTGGTGACGTCGACCTGGGCGTCAAGCTGCCGGTATGCGATTCCGGCGTGATCTACAGCTCGGCGGGCTCGATCGAGTTGTGCCTCGGAGCGGACGAATACGCCCATTTCATGAGGGGATACGCCTTCTGCAGATCGGTCGCGAAGCCACGCGGCGACCGCTTCCACTTCCTCGTCTTCGGTCGTAAAGGACCGCACCTGCGGCGCAGGCCCGTTGAAGACCGAGATCGTGTCGCTGCGCTCTGTGCGCACCCCGTCCATGTCCGTGAGTTCTGGATCGAGCAGCCGGTCGGCCTGCTGGCGGATCTGATGTGAGGTGCGGTAGTTGACGCGCAACGTCCGTGAGCGACCGCGCACATCGACGCCCTGCGAGAGCCATGAGAACGGCTGCTGGAAGATGCGCTGGCCGAGATCGCCGGCGAAGAACAGGGCATTGGGCCGGCCCCCGCCGAGGGCGGCGAGGAATCTCAGCTGCGCGACGCTCAAGTCCTGGCACTCGTCGATCACCGCGAAGTCATACGGCGGGTTCCGTGCCTCCACCAGGCGCGCAGCGAGCGCGGCATACATTCCGGCAGGGGTCCTCAATTCCTGTTCGCCAAGAGCGGACCACACGCGGGCGAAGATATCCCACAATTGTGCGCGCTGTGGCTCTTTCAGCCGCGTCTTGCGACCCAGGCGGGTCACGTCTCGGTAAGCTTCCCAGGTGTGCAGTTGTCGGGCGTCGACGATGTGAATCCATTCGGACAGCAGGAAGGACTCGCTGAAGCGGTGTGCCGGCACGGCGGCCGAAGCGTTTTGCACTATGGGGCGCAGCATCGGCGCCGACACCAGCGTCACAGGGCCAATCAGCGACTTGTGCAGGCGAAGCGCCACGGCATCCAGCGCACCGACATCGATCCGTTCCGCCAGCCGGGGTTCGTGGCTGATCAATCGACGGAGCTGGGTCTGTAGGGCATGGGCCAGGGGGTCCGAAAAGGTGGCGAGGAGCACTCGTCCATCTGGATTGATGCGCGCGAGGTGTGCGGCTCGATGCAGCGCAACGATGGTCTTGCCCGTGCCTGCGGAGCCGGAGACGCGGGCCGGCCCATTGAAGCTCTTCTCCACTATTTGCCGCTGTTCGGGATGTAGAAACACGCTCCAGCGGTCCCACGGATACTCCAGAGCATGTGTCAGCTCCTCCACATTGCTCATCACGCGGAAGCGGCGCTGGGCATCTGGATGAGCGAAGGGTGATCCGGGCGGGGTAAGTGCCTCTGGTCGGCGTGGCGTGCCGCCGGTGGCGAGTTCGAGTAACGCCTCGGCCGCCTCGCCGGGCAGATGCTCGGCAAGGATGAGAAGACCGTCTTCATCCGCGGCGCGAACATCGGGGAGCCATTCGGGCGGTACGCCGTAGCCCAGGAGCTCGTCATCGGCGTACTGATCGAACAGCTTGGGTTTGCTCAGGGGCGTGGGTGCTACGAGTGCAGTCGGTACCGATGGAAACGCTGGCATCACTATTTCTTGGATGCGCTCTCGCAGCTCAACCAGCTGCGCGGCACCGGTCTTGGGATGCGTCTCGAGTTTGCGGCGCTCGGCCCAGGCGTAGGCCTTGTCGTGGTGATCAACGTAGCACAGCAATAGGCTACCGGCCGTACGATGCACGATGATGCGGATGTCGGTGCTCACCCGGGCCGACCAGAAATTCGGGTCACGGGCATGCTCCAGTTTGTGCATCTGGATGCCGGGGTTGGCCGGATGGGTCTGCAGGTCGAACGTGGTGACCTTGACCGCCTTCTGCTCTGCCGACGTCAAACGCGCCAGGCTGGCCGTGAAGGTATCCGCGATCAGGAACTCCACGTGTTTAAACCCATCGCCGCTAAGTTAATTTCGTGTACAACATGATCAAAGAGGCGTAACATCTTGTTTTCAACACAACAGGAAGTCCTCTTTGAGTCGACGCAAGCTGGAGCTGGCGGTCGAGGAGGTGCCGTCGGCGCAATATTTGTCGATCGTCTGGAAGTACCTGACCGAGTCGTTGTGTCAGGAAGTGTTTGCGGCCACTCGAGAGCACGAGCGGCAACGGAAGTGGACGCTCTATGCGCTGGTGTGGTTCTGGATTGCGCTGCTGCAGAGCCGCTACCGCAGCCAGACGCGCGCGCTGCTGGAGGCGCGGGCAGGCTCGGCGTTGTTCCCGCCGGTGGATGCCAGTCCCGAAGCCTTCTTTCAGAAGGTTCAGAACGTCCGTCCGGTGTTCTTCCGGAACGTTTTCCGTGCCTTCACGACAGCGCTGAAAGCCGAGGCGCCCTCGACGTTCGAGCGGGAACTGCCGCTTGATCCGAAGGTCTTCCCCGAGGTGTACGCCGTAGACGGTTCGCGCCTGGAGAAGGTGGCGCGCATGCTGAAAGTGGCGCGCAAGACCACCAAAGCGATCATTCCCGGCAGCATGGAGGCGGTCTACGACCTGCGGCGCGGACTGCTGCACGAATTGCACTTCGATCCGGACGGGTGCGTCGGGGAGATCACGATGTTCGAGCAGGTGCTGCCCTCGATCCCGCGCGGCGCACTGATTCTCAACGACCGCTACTACGCCAAGCCGAAGATCTGGCAGCAAGTCGCCGCGCAGGGCGTGTGGATGATCAGCCGCCACAACCGCACGGTGAAGAAACGCCGTCTGGCGGTGAACGGACAGTTGCGCAGCTCCGCACTGTCCTATGATGACTGGTTGGTCGAAATGGGCGGCAGCCAGGCGGATACCTCCCCCGTACAGCTTCGCTGGGTACGGATCTGGGGCCCGGGATTCGACTTGACCCTCGTGACCAATGTGATCGAGCCCGAGCGTCTGAGGCCCGAGCAGTTGATGGCCGCGTATCGGCGCCGGTGGAGCGTCGAGCGCATGTATCTGGCGATGAAAGAGGTGCTTGAGCTCAATCACCTGTACAACTGCTCGCCCGCTGCCGTCGGCCAGCAGGTCTACGCCACGGCTATTTTGTACAACACGTTGCGAACCTCGCAGGCGCAAATCGCTGTCACCGCTGCTGTGGCGCCAGAGATCTTGTCGGTTGATAAGCTTTTCCCCACCTTGATCGATCACTACATCCAGGCAACCTCCTTCGCCTTGGGCGCCGAGTTCGCATGGGAGCAGGTGCACGCAGCGCATCCCCGCATCACTCGCACGGAGGTACTGCTCGACCCACCCTGGTTGCGCGTTCGGATCAGAGATCATCTGTTGGAGAAGCGCAAGGAAGAACGGAAGAAACGGCGCTTCTGTGCCGGTCGGGCTCGCGCCACCTCATACAACTTAATCCCCGGTGCCAAGAAATTGCTCCAAAATTAACTTAGCGGCGATGGTCCTAAGGAGGCGTAACTCAATAACGGCACCAGTTCTACCGTGGAAATGCTGGAATTGGTCCTGCGTCTACCCAGAATATGGTGCTGTTAATAATTTCCGCCGCCTAACCGATCTCCAGAAATGCCGCGCAGTCTGATGAGTGGATAGTCCAAGCTTGCTTCGTCACCTCGCAATCAGGGCGGTATTGGGATTAGTCTGGGTGTTGCCGTTGGTGTGGCAAAAGGCGCTGCGAAGTCCAGAAGTGATCGTCGGTCGAATACATAGAGGCCCGAAGGCCAGGACAGAGGGGTGCTGCATGCTCGAAACGATTAGCCACATAGCCCTCGTAGTGAAGGATCCTCCCAGGACGGCCGCGCTTTTTCACGACCTCTTCGGTGCCCGAGTGGTTACGCGTGAGGACGAAGAGGGTCATCTCGAAACGTTCATTCGCCTGGCCGGAACATGGATCGCGCTGGTTGGCGCGCTGGTTCAACGCTCTCGAACCGGGGAGCATATTGCCTTTCGCGCCACACCGGAATTTCTAGAGGCTACCGTCGCAAAGCTCCACGCAATGGGGCGCGATTTCATAAGGGCTCGTTCGAAGCAGATCCGAGAAGTCAACGGCATCGGAACATTTTCCTTCCGAGGGTTCCGGTTCCAGGACACGGTGACCGTACAGGGACGTGCGCTGGTGGCTCGTGCGCGCCAAGTAGCGATGTCCAGGGTCACCGCAGCGGAGAACCACGGCGCACCCTCCGGGCTTCGTAACTTATTTTCCGGAGACGTGGCGTTGTTTTCGTTGCGTCTTGGCGGCAAGCTGTATGTTGCTTCGGCGACTAACGGCCCAAGCCTGATACGCTGCGTCGTGCCGCCCGGAAAGGGGTATTTCGCCAGCGTCGGGAGCGACCGCAATAACGGTTCGCTGCTTGTCGTGTATCAAGCTCCGCACGCGGACAGCCATCACTTGGTTCCTCTGGCTGTATTAACAATGCGTTCGCGAACGAGCGGCATCAAGGTGATTGAAGCGGGTGATGGCTACGGGCCGTGGTGAGCGGCTGTGTAGCGGGTGCACTTTCCATTCCACAGATGGCTGGCGAAGCCATCTCGGCTACCACATGGCCGCCGTTCGGTCGGACCGCTTTGGGTCGACTCCGGCCTGTCGGCCAGTTAGGAAATAGCGTGAGAAAGAATCGCGAAATTGAGACCTGACGGGGGCTCGGTGAAGTTGTGGATGCTGCGCACGGATGACGTGCTGCCTCGGGGGGCTCGGGATGCGACGGCGAAGTAGGGTCACGGTGCGAGATGAATTGCACTCGCGCCATTGATTCGGGCGAGCGCGGGGCTTACGGGGAGCAGCTAAAGCGTAAGCCGGAGAAATGGTAGCGGGGGCCTGATTCAGCTGTTGCCTACCCGGCGCCTGAGCCTCGCGGCGGCGTGAAGCGGACTTTTGGACGTCGAGCTTGGCTGCGCGTATTACAAATGTTATAACCATCCTCTGAAACAGGAGAATGTAAATGGCAGTGGTCGTCAAGGTGCGCAAAGTCGGCAATTCACTGGGCGTCCTGCTGACGAAGGACGTAGTTGAATCCCTCGGCGTGGCTGAAGGTGACGAGCTGTTCGCCATCCGAATGGACGACGGCATTCGGCTCACCCCCTATGACCCCGATTTCGCCACGGCAATCGAGTCGACGCGTGACTACATGCGGCGCCATCGGGATGCTCTGCGCGAGCTGGCCAAGCGGTGAAGGAGCCGAAGTGGATCAGTTCGGCGATCGCAACCGCTGTGCATGACGAGGCCATCTACGAATTCGGTGGCCTGGCAGGAATGCGCGATGCGGGGCTACTTGAAAGCGCTCTCGATCGACCGCGTAATCTGCTCGCGTACGAGCCGCAAGCCTCCATCTATCGACTCGCTGCCGCGCTATGCTGTCATCGGCGGTCTGATCTTCGTGTAGATCCGGCGGACTGAACGTCGAGGTCTTGCGGGTCCGTTTTCTTCCGGGCCTATTTTCAAAATCGTCTTCTTCTCCCGCGTGCCG
>JAJZZR010000238.1 GCA_021797465.1 Pseudomonadota bacterium
ATGGCCGAAGGCGTCGGCTCCGGCCGGCTGATGGGCTGTGGTCTTTTCGTCCCGTACAAGAGGTTCAGTGCGCTGGTGCGCGGCGCCGGGTAACAGCGCCTATCCGACCGCTTTGAGCGCTGTACCGTCTGCGGTATCTGCGCCCTCGAACCAGGCGAGCCGCTCGTGGAGCCTGACCACCTCCCCGATGATGAGGAGCGACGGCGGCCGCATCCGGAATTCGGCGGCCCTGGTGGGCAAGCTTGCCAGATCACCGATCAGCACCCGTTGGCTCTGCGTAGTGCCGTCCTGCACCAGCGCGGCGGGCGTTTCGGCCGAAAGCCCTGCGCCGATCAGCCGCTGACAGATCGACTCGAGAGCGTGCAGGCCCATATAGACCACGACGGTCTGACGGGGCTGGGCCAGTGCGCGCCAGTCGAGATCACCGCCGTCCTTGAGATGACCCGGAACGAAAACGCAGCTATGGGCATAATCTCGATGGGTCAGCGGAATACCTGCGTAGGACGCACAGCCCGACGCCGCCGTGACACCCGGCACGATCTGGAACGGAATGCCCTTTTCGGCCAGCGCATCCGCCTCTTCACCGCCGCGCCCAAAAATGAAGGGATCGCCGCCTTTGAGGCGCAGGACCCGCTTGCCCTGGCGGGCAAGGCGTACCAGAATCTGGTTGATCTCGTCCTGCGGCAGGCTGTGGTCGCATCGCGCCTTACCGACATAGATGCGCTCCGCGCCGCGATGCGCGAGTTCGAGAATTGCCGGCGCCACCAGCCGGTCGTAGACCACCACATCGGCCTGCTGCATCAGACGCAGGGCGCGGAAAGTCAGCAGGTCTGGATCGCCGGGACCTGCGCCAACCAGATACACTTCGCCCACCGACAACGACGATGGCGTGTCCCGCTGCAGCGCCACTTCGACGGCGAGTCTCGCCGCCTGCTCCCTTCCTGTCAGCATCATCTCAGCCGCCGGGCCCTGCAGCACGTCTTCCCAGAATCGGCGGCGCTGCGCCAAGTCCGAGAATCGGCGCTTGACGCGCTCCCGGAAGCCCTCCGCCAGCGCGGCCAGCTTGCCATAGGAAGCCGGCAGCAGCGTCTCCACCTTGGTGCGCACAATGCGCGCGAGAACCGGCGAGGCCCCGCCGGATGACACAGCCACGATCACCGGGGATCGATCGACGATGGAGGGCACGATGAAGCTGCAAAGCTCAGGCGCGTCGACCACGTTCACTGGAATCGCACACTTCCGGCACAACCCGGAAACCTCGCCATTGAGGGCCTCGTCATCGGTGGCAGCGATGACCAGCGCGCTGCCCTCGAGGTCGCTCGGTTGGAATACGCGGGCGCGGTGGCTGATCCTTCCCGCGTCGCGATCCTGCACGAGACTTCCGCAGAGCTCGGGTGCCACCACCGTGACGGCGGCGTTCGCCCGCAGCAGCAATTCCGCCTTGCGTGCGGCGACCTCGCCGCCGCCCACCACGAGGCAGGGGCGCAAGCGGATATCCACGAAGATCGGCAAGAATTCCATGCGCTACCGGAGCTGCGGCGATTCTTGGCTTTCATTTAAGAGCACAGGCCGTGATGCCTGGAATATCTCCAAAGGAACATTCCAGCCCGCCAACGGGGATAGGCCACGTCCGGCGGTCAAGATCGATAAGGACCGGGCTCGGGGCGGGATTATTCCGCCGCCTCGGGACTTTGCGCATCCTCATCCTGGGACGTCCGGTCTCCCGGCAGCCCGGACCTGCGGAGCGCCTACACGAGGCGGGAAAGAATGCGCTCACCGACCCCCAGGTACCGCGTCGCCTGCGAGCAGTATCCGTTGCAGCTCTCCAAGGCGGCCCGGGCCTGCGCATCCACGACGTGACCCATTGGATTGTCGAAATGCGGGTACGCAGGTCCGTCGCCAAGTGCGATAGTGAGACATTGACGATGGTCGCTTCGAGTTGCGCGGGCAGCCCACCGAACAGTACGGCAGCGGTAATTTTCTAGTCGGAGGAATCGAGTCGATCGACTTCCGCGGCTTCTCCAGAGGCGTTTGTTCCAGAAGAAGGGGCATTGACCATACGATCACGAGTGCGCAGGCGAATTGCCACCGTGGAATCGCCCAAAGTGCCGCGCGGAGAATATGCCCATCAACAGGACGCCCGCACCAGCGGCGATGACCTGATCTGCGGCGTGGAAATTGAAATTTCCGACGCAAGCGATGAGGAGGTAAGCGAAGACGAAGTTCGCAAATCCCCAAAGCACGTTGATGGTCGAAGAGGAAAGGCCCTGGCCTGGCGGTTTGGCGAAGGGACTCTGAAAGGCCCGTCCCATCATGCCGCTGACGAAGTGCGGAACGGCATTGGCGAGGAAAGCGCCGCCGAACAGATAGGATATGTCGTGAAGCCAGTTCAAGATTGGGCACTCCATATCAGAAGGTTAATGTTTCTGCATCGCGCGGGTTACGTTGTACTAGCCTCGACTCGATCTGACAGTTACCCGGTTCTCCGGTTCTATCTGTCAGGTCCAGTTACACGATCGTCTTCTCCCGACAGATTCATTTGCCGTCTTCGAACGTCGCCATAGGCGTTTGTCCACAGCACATCTTGCCCTGATGCGTGCGCTCATGGTTGTACACGAGGAGCCACGCGTCAAGGTCCGCCTGCAGATCCTCCAGGGAGCCGTAGATCTTCTTGCGAAAACTCGACCTGATAAAACTCGTTCAGGATCGTCTTGTGGAACCGCCCGCAGTACTCGCTCCCGCGATCGGTCAGTAAGCACTCCGGTATCCCCGTCCTTGCGGGGGACGGCGTGATGGCATAGGGGGTCACGGCCAGGCTGGAAGGCGATGACGGCCCGGTCGCAAGGCAGGGGACGCGAACGCGTCGGGCAAGGATCAGGGTGGCGGCGGTAGCCG
>JAJZZR010000363.1:0-2605 GCA_021797465.1 Pseudomonadota bacterium
ATCCATCAAAAACAGGCGGCCTTCCGCGGATGCTTACATGATGTCCAAAATCAGCCGAAGTTTCTCCTTGGAACGCGCTGGCGGCGGGACGAATACTGATCTTCTCAGTGTGGGCAGCGGGGTCGCTAGCTCCTGCCGAAGACCTTGATCGGCTTCAGGGTGTGAGCATCAGCGACTTGGCCGAGCGACGGGCTACTGGTGGAGGCGAAGTCGAACGACCTGCATCATCTATCCGTCGGGATCCCAAACAGCTTCCGGACTTGGATTAGGAAAAGGCCGTAGGGACGACAGGCCACGAGCCCGACCGCGATCACGGATAGCAGGGCCTCCACCATCTTCGCCAGTTCGACCCCATTCATAGCCAGGATACCGACGTAGAGCACAGCCTGGTAGGAGGCATTGGCCACGGTATCCAGGATCAGTGATCGGCGGCTCCCGTCGTCGCGTTCGCGGAGCCGACTGAACAGCCAATCCCGATAGAGCCCGTACGGGCGTCCTGCGAAAAGGATCACAGGGATTGCCGAAAGGCGCACTCTCATCGACTGCCGGATCGAAAGCCCTGCGACCATGATTTCGAGGAACGCGCCCAGGACCGTCGAGAAGATGACCATCGCAAGAGTGTCCGCTAGATAGCGTCTCATGATGGGGATCGAGGTATCGGCTTCCTTGACCTGTCGCATCACCCCCACCCAGAATTCGCCTATGTCCAAGGTTTGCAAGGGGTCCCTTCTGCCCCTTCGAAGGTCTCCAGAAAGCATCCCACTTCTTGCCGCAAACTTATCGTATTGATGCTCCTGTGACGAGGCTGGGGACCAGCCTCGTCAATGTTCGCGCTTCAGGCGTTCAGGCCTGAACTACGATCCCCTCTACCGGACAGATATGGCCGCGCGAACATGCAGAGGCCGGTCACCATGAGGATGAACAGCGGGGGCAAAGGCGCATAGGTGATCCAGTCGGGCGGGGCCCGCCAGACTCGAACGATGAAGTTTGCCACCACCGTCAGGGTGAAGAAGACGGAGATCGTACGGTGCGTCTGCTTCAACAGACGCGGGGGTGGACACTCGGCGATCGGACTGCCCTGAGTGGTGAAAAATTCAGCGCACACTGCGGGCCTCGATGAGCTTCCAGCCATTCCCCGACGGATCTCGGAAGCTGGCGTCTACGCTACCGAACCGTTCTACCGGCTGTTGGGTAAACTCCACCCCGCGCATGCTGAACTGCTCGTAGGACGCTCGGCAATCATCGACGACGAGCACAAGCGGCGGCATCGCGCCCTTGGCTACCATCTCATCCAGGCCCCGCGCGGTCTCCGGATCCACCGTCGGCGGTTGGGGCCGAAACAGGCCCAACTGGAAGGTCGGCTGATCGGGGTGTTGCACAGTCAGCCAACGATAATCCCCATTCCGCGCATCGGTGTGGACCTTGAACCCGACTTTGCCGACGTAGAAATCCAATGCCTCGTCCTGATTATGGACGTAAATACCAACGACTCCGATGCCCTGGCTCATGACTGCTCCTCGCTTTACCCCTCCTTGGTAGCGCCAGCCTTTCGGCGTCGCTTCTCCAAAACTGCGGTTCTGAGGTCCGGTCGGTATGCCGCAGTCACGTAGCAGTGCGGCACGTCTTCCAACCGCTGAATCGTTGACTGCTCTCGCAAGCGCAGTTCTCTCGGACTTTCACCGGTGATGTCCCGAAACACCCGGCCGAAAGACCCCAGGCTCTCCCAGCCCGTTTGTAGGGCAATCTCGATGACCGTCAGGTCGGTGTCGCGCAGAAGCGCCTTGGCGCGCTCGATGCGACGCGTCAGCAGGTAGCGGTGTGGTGGCGCTCCGAAGGCCAGCTTGAAGGCCCGCGCGAAATGCGCCTCAGATACACCGCTTATTGCCGCGAGCCTAGAAACGGGCCAATTTTCCTGTGAAGCCGCGTCCATTCTGTCTTTGGCCCGCAGCATCCGCCGCAGCAGCGCCGGCCGTCGAAGCTGATCGCCCTTGCTCATGCCGGCAGGTTGGCAGATCGTCCAGCAAGAAACAACGCCTGGCGCAGGGCATCCCCATCTCCGCTCGTCCCGTCGGATGAGTGGAAGAGTCGAGCGCAAAGCGGAGCTACTCAACGTCTCCTGACGGTCGTCATCTGCCAAAGCGTCCTTGGGTCACTAATGGCAACTAGTGCTATTCTCCGCTCCGATGCGGTCGGACCGCTTACGGCCCAGGCCGTCAGAGTGGCAATGTTCGCTTCATACTGCGCGCGTCAGAAAGCTGAATTTCGCCTTTCCACCCATCTCCGCCGTGCGAGCGATCGGTGGGCATGTCAGCTTCCTACGCAGCGAGCTGCCGGGCTGCCTCACGTCTTTGCGCGCTCGCCGTCGGCGCGTTCACAGTAGCGCCGTCTCCACGCCCAGGGTGGGCCCCGCCTCGCTGAGCTGCCGGTCCAGCGTGCAGAGGGTGGCGCCGTGATCGGCGCAGATCGCGAGATGCAGCGCGTCACCGACCCGGAGATCGAGTGTGTGCTGATCGGCAAACCGCGCGGCGGTGCGGAACTGAGCGGCGGAGATCGGCAGCACAGTGAAGGTTTCCGCGCTCATCGTAGTGAACATGGCGAGCGCATC
>JAJZZR010000363.1:2615-2895 GCA_021797465.1 Pseudomonadota bacterium
CAGCTTGATCGAAAGCGCCGAAGAAAACTCTGCCGTCACCCAATCGCTGATCGCGAGAAGTTCCGGATCCTGGTCTCCCAGCCAGCGCTGCATGCGCTCGGTCTCTGCCTCATGCGTCAATGCAGCGACGAGCACCGAAGTATCGAGATAAAGGATCAATAACGCGCCTTGTTGCGCATACGGCGGATGAATTCGCCCGCTGGCTCCGCCTGCATCGGCATCTTCTCGACCATCGCGCACAGGGCCGCGCTGTCGATGCGCTTGCGCAGCGTCTTGGCGC
>JAJZZR010000417.1 GCA_021797465.1 Pseudomonadota bacterium
GCGGTGGGCGGCGATGGGACGTTACTCTACGCGGCGGGTCTGGTGGCGCGCCACGGGGTGCCGCTGCTCGGTATCAATCGCGGCCGGCTGGGCTTTCTGACGGATGTGATGCCTCAGGACATCCCGGCGTGCCTCGATGCGGCCCTGGAAGGCCGGCTCGATGCCGATGAGCGGCCGCTGCTGGCCGCCTGTCTACACCAGAGCGGTGGCGCCACCGCCACGGCTCTGGCGCTCAACGACATCGTGCTGCAAAAATTCGCCACCGGCCGGATGCTCGATTTCGAGACTCGCGTGGCCGGCAACTACGTCAACACGCACGCGGGCGACGGCATCGTGGTGGCGAGCGCCACCGGCTCGACCGCCTACGCCCTCTCGTGCGGCGGCCCGATCATCGAGCCGCAGTTGGACATCGTGGTGCTCGCGCCGATTTGCCCCCACACGCTCTCGGATCGCCCGATCGTGGTCTCGGGCCGCTCGGCCATCGAGATTCGATTGCTGGAGCGTCCGGACACTCGCGCGCAGATCACCTGCGACGGCGTGGTCCTTGGCTCCATGGTCCCTGGCGAACGGCTGCAGATCAAGCGCGCCGCCGAGCGCATCACGCTGCTGCACCCGACCGGCTACGATTACTTCCGGCTGCTGCGCTCGAAGCTGCACTGGGGTCGAGGTAACGCCGAACGCTGAGCGCCCCGCGCGCCGCGCAGATCACGGCTCATCGCCATGCTGAATGTCCTGCAGATACGCGACTTTGCCATCATCGATACGCTCGAGCTGACCGTACGGCCTGGACTTACGGTGCTCACGGGCGAGACCGGCGCCGGCAAATCCATCCTGGTGGATGCGCTGCAGCTGCTCGCCGGAGGCCGCGCCGGCGCCGAGATGATCCGCCACGGCGCCGAGCGGGCCGAGCTCAGCGCCACCTTCGACGTGCGCACCGCCCCGGCCGAGCTTGCCCAGTGGCTGGAACAACAGGCGCTTGGCGCCGATGAGCTGATCGTGCGGCGCATGATCTCGGCCGACGGGCGCTCGCGCGCCTGGCTCAATGGACAACCGGTACCCCTGCAACTGCTGCGCGAGGCCGGCAATCTGCTCATCGACATTCACGGCCAGCACGAATTTCAGTCGCTGACCCGAGCCGTCCGCCAGCGCGAGCTGCTCGATGAGTACGGCGGACTCGAGCCGCGCGCCGCCGAGGTCGCCGAGACCTGGCGCCGCTGGCGCGAGCTGCAATCGAGTCAGAACACCCTGGCGGACGCCGCCCGCGATCGAGGCGCTCGGCTCGACCTGCTGCGCCATCAGGTCGGTGAGCTGGCCGCGCTCGAACTCGGCGCCGGCGAGCTCGAGCGTCTGAGCGAGGAGCGCACCCGTTTGGCGCACCGCGGCCGTCTTGCGCAAGCCGCCCAGGGCGCGCTGGCGCTGCTGTATCAGGACGAGTCGCACAACGCCCACGGCGCAGTCGGCCGTGCGCTGCAGTCGCTACGCGGGGTTGTCGGGATCGACGCGCACCTCCAGCCGATCATCGCGCTGGCGCAAGATGCCGAGGTCAACCTCCGCGAAGCGGCTCGCGAGCTCGAGCGCTACGTCGAGGACCTGGAGCTCGATACCACCCGGCAGAACACCGTGGAGAGCCGGCTGGCGGCCATCGAGGATCTCGCGCGCAAGCACCGGGTGACGCCGGCCGAGTTGCCGGCGCGCGCGGCGCAGCTCGGCGCGGATCTGGCGGCGCTCGAGCGTACCGAGCTGGATTTGGAGGCCGTGCGCGCCGAGCTCGCCGGCGTGCTCGCCCAGTACCGGCGTCAGGCGGAGGGTCTCACCCGAGCCCGCGTGGCGGCGGCCGCGGCGCTCGGCGCCGCCGTGAGCGAGCACATGCAGAAATTGGGCATGGCGGGCGGACGCTTCCAGGTCGGCGTGACGGAGCACGTGGGCGAGCCCGCGGCCCACGGCGCCGATGACATCGAGTTTTGCGTCAGCGCCAATCCGGGCCAGCCGCTACGCCCGCTCGCCAAAGTCGCCTCCGGGGGGGAGCTGTCCCGCCTGTCGCTGGCGGTCGAGGTGGCCAGCAGCGCGCGCGAGACCCGCTGCATGGTCTTCGACGAGGTCGACTCGGGTATCGGTGGCGCGGTGGCAGAGATCGTCGGGCGAGAGCTGCGCACGCTCGGGGAGCGCGGCCAGGTCCTGTGCGTGACGCACCTGCCGCAAGTGGCCTCGCAGGGACATCAGCAGATGCGCGTCGAGAAGCGGGCGGTCGAGGGCGCCACGCGCACCACGCTGGCCGAACTCGATGCGAACGAGCGCATCGAGGAGCTCGCCCGCATGCTCGGCGGGGTCGATGTCACCGATTCGGCGCGCGCGCACGCGCGTGCGCTGCTCGCGGGGACGAGCCCAATTGCCCCCCCACGGTCGGCAAAGCGTGCCGCGCGACGGCGCTGAACGCCGCCCGTCAATGCTCCGGTTTGCGCCGGTATGGGCACGTCTCACGGCGGCAGTGGCCGTAGAGAATCAGGGAGTGGTCGCTGATCTCGAAGTGCAGCTTGCGGGCCACGGCGTTCTGGCGGGACTCAATGTCCGGGTCGACGAACTCTTCGACGCGGCCGCAGTCCAGACACACGATATGATCGTGATGCGCGCCCTCGTTGAGTTCGAAAACCGCCATGCCGTCCTCGAAATGGTGGCGTGCCACCAGACCGGCGGCTTCGAATTGGGTCAACACCCGGTAGACCGTGGCGAGACCGATATCCTCGTGCGACTCGAGCAGACTGCGGTAGATGTCCTCGGCCGATAGATGCCGTGTCTTGCTGCCGGCGAGGATCTCCAGGATCTTCAGGCGCGGCAGCGTGACTTTCAGGCCCGCTTTGCGAAGGTCATTACCCTGCACGGCGAT
>JAJZZR010000229.1 GCA_021797465.1 Pseudomonadota bacterium
AGCCGCTCGGTGCGGTGTTCTGCGGAATGGCCGCCTCTAGCATGGGCTCGTCCGGAGAACCCTGTCGCCGGACGGAGTCATCTGCCGGGATAAAATAAGTGAAGTCGGGTTGCATGCCGGGCGACGCGTGATATTGTCCAATCTCGACGGCTGCAGTGGTGATGTGGATCGGATACGCGGACTCATGGAATCGAAGATGAATCGCGGTGCAACGGAGGGTGCGGCCGGTACCCCGGATGGTTTCCGTGTGCTCATCGTCGACCCCGATGCACAGAACAGCCTGCACCTCGCGCGCGATCTGGGCTCTGATTTTCCGATCCGCGCGACCGAGAGAGCGAGCGGGCTCGAAGCGCTTTCTAGTTTTGCAAAGGCGCGGTTCGATGCGGTGATCACCCGCCAGTGGCTCGGGGACACCGATTGCTGGCGCTGGATCCGGATGGCGCGTTCGGGACGATTCAGGTTTGCGGCAACGCCGGTATTCGTATTGTGCTCTGAAGTCGAGAAGGACGCGCTCGAGCCGTCCCTCGATGCGCATACCTGGCTTGTGACCGAGGAGGACCCGCAGGCGCTGCGCGCCGCGCTCGCCATGGCGCGCGCCGGAGTCCGCCGGCATTCAGTGCTCGTTGTGATGGACGATCCCGCGGTGGCGCTTGGGACAGTGCTCGCGCTGCACAAACACTATCGCGTTGGGGCGACAGACACCGCGGAAGGGGCACTCTCGCTGTGGCGGGCGCAACGACACGACCTGGTGCTGCTCGATTTGCAGCTGTCCCGGGCCGGCGGCGAGCCGGTACTGTCCGAACTGCTGCGCGAGAATCCGCGTCAGCCCGTGATCGTGTTCACCGAGCCTGCGGCAACCGGGGTGTATCTGAAGCTGATGCTCACCGGGGCGGTGGATTATCTGCCCAAGCCTGTCGACACGCGCAGTCTGCCTGAGATCTGCGCACGGGTCCTGCGGCAGCAGGCGTGCGTCGCCAGTGCTGATCGTTCGGTTCGGCAGGAGAGCGAGATGGCGGAACTCTTCGGTCGGGTGCGCGCGGCGCAATATACGCTCGAGCGCGGGCAGACACGCCAGGCGGCGCGGCATCTACGCGCGGCGGTGATCGAGGCGCATCGGCCTGGGTTGTCTGACGACGAGTGGGCCCGACTGTTGGGCGAGGACGACAATCGGGGCGGCGCCTGATCCTCCACTCCGTCACTCTCGGACAGGCGTGTCGGGGATGCGGCGGCTGCCCGCGGCGGCTCACGAGGCGTTGCAGGGCGGGCTGACGCGGCCTTTCCGTTGCCGGACATTGCGCACGGTTTCAAGGATATCGAGCGGCTCGTAACGGCCGCTCGACCAGTAGCCCGGGGCCTGCTCGCCGCACTGCCACACCCTCACCGCACCTAAGCTGCTCTCGCAGAGACGCTCCTGTTCGAGACGAAATCTGGCGCGGCGGTTCTTCATCTTGGAGATGATGTTGAGGACACCGGCGATTGGGTCCATGAGACCTGCGCGGGTCTGGCCACGGCCGTTTGAGATCGCGCGGAAGAACTCGAGCGTCGACTGATCGCAGGCCAGGGACAGAAGTGCCGCGGCGAGCAACCCGGTGTAGAACGTCTCATTTTGCGGGTTGACCGTATCGAGCAGTCGCAGCTCATCGGCATAGAGCGCGACGGCATCGTAGACATCGAAGTCATCGCCCGTCCCGCCCTCGGCGTCCTGGCCCCGGGCCACCCCACGGGTGGCGATGCTCAGCGCATCGGCGATCGTGCCGCTGCGCAGCCGTTTCGAGGTCAGCACCAAACCCTGTTCAGAGAACGCGCCGGTCACTTTGTCGAAGACCGTCTCGGCGGCCGACTGCGTGTCGAATGCCGCGTGCAGCTCGTTGAGTTCTCGCAGATCCTTGCAGCGGTAGACGGTCGCGAGCACTTCGGCTGGGGCCGGCAGCTCCCCTTCGGCCCAGAGCAGCGCTCGAGTGTGCCCGTCGACTTTGATCAGCGCGCCGTCGAGTTCGGCGGCAACGACCCAGCGGAGGGACTCGAGCGCGGCCCCGTGCACCCGTTGCACGGTCTGCCAATGCCCTTTTCTGGCCTGGCGGGCGGTGTCGCGTTTGCGCGGATGGCCGGGCAGCGCAATCCAGGTCTCTACGAGCATGCGCGCCATGTAGCTCCTGCCCTCATCGGCCAGGATGTGGATTTCCTCAATGCCCGGCGAAGCTGGCCGTATCGGATCATCCGTCTGACGTTGAGCAGTTTCGATTGGCATGGCTATGAAGGGGCGATGCCGCCCCAGGATGAAGGAGTCTCGATCTGGCCGTGCCGGCCAGGTGTGTGCGCCGCGTCAAACAATTGAGATCCGGTGCTTTACGACTTCGGAAACGAATCGCATAGTTTTGTCGCAGTATCCCGACGCTTGATCCGAGAGGCGGCGCCGGGATTCTTCAAATCCATCGATAGGTCAATAGGTTAGCATCTATTCATGATGTTTCCAAGTTTTCGGAAACGAATCGTCGTTTGACTTGTGGGCAGAGATGGGATCGAGCGGGATTGGGCTTATCCCCGGGGTTTCCGGCGAGAACTGGCCTAATTATGGTTAATCTGGAATGGAAAAAATTTTTCTGCCTTTTTGCCGCCGGCGGTGCGATAGGGGAAACATGCCGTCCAGTCCCACACAACGCACCCTCGCGCATCTGCGCAAAGCGGGATACCCCCTTGCGCAGGTCGTCGAGCGCTGGAATCCATACGCGCGGGTGCGCCAGGACCTGTTCGGCATCATCGACGTGCTCGCCGTGGGTCCTTCCGGAGTTTTGGGGGTGCAGTGCACGAGTGCAGCCCACGTCGCAGAGCGGGTTGCGAAGCTGCGCTCCTCCAGCGCACTGCCCGTTCTGAAGAAGGCTGGGGTGACGGTGCGTGTCCACGGGTGGCGTAAGAGCCGGCCGAGCGGCCGGTGGGTACTGCGTGACGAGACAGTATAGGGTGAACGAACCATGCTGAATGCTGAGGTACGGAAGGACGACAGGCGCCTCGTGATCAACGGGCACAATTTCGACGCTATCGGGTTTGCGGTCGATCGGACGAATCTCGCCGAAGTGCGAAGACTGTGCTCGACCTTGAACCTCCCGGCGTCCTGGCGGGCGGCGGTACGCGAGTGGGCTCGGTCAGGGGGTGAATTTCTCGTCATGTACGGCGATGCGGTCGGGTTCACCGAAGGCAAGCCCGCGGTCATGGTGGCCGACGACGAGCACGCGTTCGAGCGCTCGATCCACACCGCGCTCATCGGCACGCAGGGACGTGAGTTTTATTGGGCGTCCTGTCTCGAGCAGCCGCACGAGGATCAGCTGATGCTCGCGCTCTACGTCGATACCCATCTTTGCGGCACGGCCTGATCGCAGCGAAGATCGTCTCCCGGGCCGCGCTCCAGCGGCCCGTATTTTTTCCATAGCCGAATCGCGAGTTCTTTTCCGCCGCCGGTGCCTATAGCTCTTCAGGACATTACTGAAGAGATAAGAGGGTGATCGATGAAGCTCATGATCATCGAGAGCCCCGGCAAACTGGCGAAACTGAGGTCATTGCTGGGGCCAGGCTGGAACGTGCAGGCGAGCATCGGACATGTGCGCGACCTGCCCGAGAAACGGATCGGTGCGGAGCCACCGGATTTTATCCCTGAATTCGAGGTGACCGAGCGCGGTCGCAAAGTGCTCGGGGATCTTGCCAAGGCGGTATGGGATGCCGATGAGGTGTATCTCGCCACGGACCCGGATCGGGAGGGCGAGGCGCTCGCGTGGCACCTGAAGGAATGTCTCTCCCTCGAGGGGCGTTACCACCGGGTGTCATTCAACGAGATCACCGCGCGGGCGATCCGAGAGGCGCTCGCGCACCCGCGCAAGATCGACATGGGCCTGGTGCATTCGCAGGAAGCGCGCAGGGTCATCGACAAGCTGGTCGGCTACACCCTCTCGCCGGCGGTCTCCCGGTTGCGAGGGGAACCGCTCTCGGTCGGACGGGTGCAGACCCCGACGGTGCGCCTGGTGTGTGCCAGGAGCGCCGAGCGCTGCCGGGCGGAGCAATCCCCTGCCTACGGGGCGGTGCTCGAGTTCGGCGGCTGGCGGGCGGTGTGGGAAGGCACGGACGAGGAGCGGAAAGACGCGACGCTGATCGAGAAGATCGCCGCCGCACGAGTGGCGGTGGTGACAAGCTGCGAGACCCGCACGCTCACCGAGTCGCCGCCACCGCCGCTCAACACCGCCGGCATGCTGCAGGCGAGCTATCGGAAACTCGGACTGTCGTGCACGGATACGATGCGGCTTGCGCAGAAGCTCTACGAGCGCGGCGCGATCACGTATCACCGTACCGACAACCCGAATATCAGCGCCGACTCTCTGCCGGCGATCGCAGGGGAGCTCGAGGCGGTTGGACTTGCGTGCGTGGCAACGCCGCGAACGTTCCCGCTGCCTCAGGGGGCGCAGGCCGGACATCCGGCCATTACCCCGACGGACTGGAGCGTAAAGACCGACGGGCTCGGCAGACACTCTGAAGACCTGTACAAGCTGATCCGCGTGCGCGGGTTGCTCTCGCAGGGCGAGGACGCGGTCTATCGGGCGCGCGTTGCACGGCTCACGGTGGATGTCGGCGGGACGGTCGTCCCGTTCGTCGCAATCCGGCGGGCGTGGAGCTCAAAGGGATGGAGATCCGTACTGCGTGGCGAGGCGGCACGCGATCCGGACGCTTCCTTCGCCAATCCGGTGCCGAAACTGCTGCCTGGCGAGCGGATCACAATCGACGGAGTGCACGTGCGCAAGCGCGCGCTTCCGCAGCACTACGACGAGGCATCGCTCGTCGCCCGACTCGAGCAGGAGGGCGTCGGTCGGCCATCGACGTATGCCGCGATCATCCACCGGGTACAGCAGCGCGGGCTGGTTCGCAGCATCGAGCAGGACGGCAAGCCGTGCCTTGTGCCCACCAGGGCAGGGGTATCGGTGCTGATGGCGCTCTTCGGCCGGTCCCGCTTCGTCGAGATCGACTACACGCGCGAAATGGAGCTCAGTCTCGATGCGATCGCTTCGGGAAAGAGCGGGTATGCCGAGGTGGTGAGCGAGGTGCATGACCTCCTCTCCGCCGAGTGCAAGGACATCGTATCGGGCGGAGCACTCAAGGCCGCCTGATCGACACGTGCTTCGACCCCTCGCAGATTGCGGGGGGTCTCTTTTTATCCCGGTTTTTCTCAAGTCCGTGTCGCTATAGACCCGTAGGTCATTACACGGAGAAAAAAATCAATGAAAGTAGCCGTTGTCGCTTCGACCTTGGCCGAAGCGGGCGTCGAAGCCCAAACCACCTTCGGGATGGACGCGACGTCAGAAGCGTTTCGCATCCTCTCTTCCGGCTTGTACTCGGATAAAATTTCCGCGGTACTACGGGAGGTGAGCTGCAACGCATTGGATGCGCACGTCGTGGCGGGCGTGCCCGATCGGCCGATCGAGGTGCAACTGCCCACGGTGCTCGAGCCGACGCTGCGGATCCGGGATTTCGGCCCCGGGCTCGACGAGCAGCAGATAGTCGAGATCTACACGCGATACTTCAGGTCCGACAAACGCGAGTCCAATGCGCTCATCGGGGGCAAGGGACTCGGTTCGAAATCCCCGTTCTGCTATACCGACTCATTTAACGTGACGGTGGCACAGAACGGAGAGAAACGTCTCTACGTCGCGCACATCGGGGCCCGTGGGATGCCGGTGCTCTCACTCATGGGGCGCACAGGCGCTGATGCCAGCTGGCCGCAGGGGCTCGAGGTGTCCTTTCCTGTCAAGCCAAAGGACATTCCTGAGTTTCATGCCAAAGCGGCTTGCATCTTCCGCTGGTTCCGGGTTCTACCACGGATCATCGGCGGGGTGCCGGCCAAAGCGGTCGAGGCCGCGTGCGAGGGCGAGACATTCGCGATCGTCCCGACCGAGACCGGGATCGGATACCTGCTGATGGGGAACGTAGTGTACCCGATCCAACGTGAGGCGATCCCTCAACGTTCGACGGCTGAGGGTATTCTGCTGCAGAACGGACTTGTCCTGAAGGCGCCGATCGGTGCGGTGAGCCCGACGGCCTCGAGGGAGGGGCTGGAGTACTCCCCGGCGGATCGCAGGGCGATCAGGGGGCTGCTCTCTGTGGCAATGGACGAACTGCGCGAGAGGCTGAAAGATCTCGCGCTGCACGAGGAAGCCAACGAGTGGCAGACACGCAATCGGATCCGCCGGAAGCTGGCGGTCGAGGGAGGCGATGTGCTCTGCCATCCTTCTCTCATCAGTCAGCTCTTCCCCAGTGGACCAAACCCGATCGAGTCTCGGGCTAAAATCGTCGCTCGCCTGACGGAAACAGGCGTGAGTGCTCCTTGTGACATCGGATCGTCCGGCGCGACGCGGGTCTTCGCCTACGGGCACCACCAAGGCAAAACCAGGCCGCTGAGCCGTACGGAAGTGATCGACGGGGAACTCGTTGTCTCTCGCGGGATGCGGTTGAGGCTGAGCTATTCTGCCGATGCGACCATCGTGGTCATGGACACCCCTGCGGCTGATCAGCGGATCAGAGCGAGGTTCCGCGACATGGGGGCGGCCTGGAGCGAGGCGATGGTGCTCGGCGTATCCGGCCCAGAGGCGCGAGAGACGGCAGAACGGCTCTCGGAGATCTTCGGCGGCATAGAGATCGTCAGCGCATCGAGCTGGCCTGCTCCAGCCAAGCCGAAAAAGGGCCCAGCCACACGGGCGAGTGCCGCGAGGGAAAGCGCCGTCAAGCACTACTCTCAGGTACTCAGGCCGGCGGATTCGCCTGAGGGGAGGGGGCAGCTGAAGCTCTCTTGTCCTAGCGCATCCATGGACCTGGTCTCGATCGGCGAGAGCGGCCGGTACTTCGTCATCGCGCGCGATACCACTCCCGCGTTACGCGAGTTCATGAATCGAACTCCGGAAGGTGGGCGGTACATCACCGCGCAGATCCTCGGTGCGCTGTGGGACGCGTACGAGGAAGCGCGCTGCCAGGGAGTTGACCTGCCGGTTATCGACGGGGCACTCGTGCTCGCGAACGCGCAGCCCTGTCGCTCGCTCGAGAAGGACGGGTGGCGGGATCTCGTCTGTGTGCTACGCGAACGACTGCTCGCCCACCGGGAGCGGTTGGTGGAGGGATTCTCCGATCTGATCAATCTCTGGTCCGTGCACGAGAATCCGCATTCCTGGCGAACGATGGACACATTCGGTATGGCTGCAGTGCTCTCAGACCTCCCCCCGACATCTTGCGTATTCCGACGATTGTGACCGGTCATTCCGGCCGAACGTGACCGGCGATTCCGCCGAGTCGGCGCTGTGAGGGTTTATTACTCCGAGCGGTCACGTTCCGTCAACGGCCGCGGCTTTCTGTGGCGCTCTTTGCCTCCCCGTTTCACGGAGAAGCCGTAGGGGAGTCTGACCGCCCGGAGGGCGGGCAGAAGCCCCTGCGCTGGCGTGTCGAGGGGATGTGACGTTGCCATCACCTCAGCCCTTCCCGGCCTTCTTGCTGGCGCGCTCGCGCATCGATTCCTTGCCGTGCAAGTGGATCTTGTGCGAGCAGTGGATGAGGCGGTCCATGATTGCATCGGCGAGTGTCGGGTCGTTCAGGTACTCATGCCAGTGCTCGATTGGCAGCTGACTGGCGAGGATCGAGGCGCGCGAGCCGACGCGGTCATCGAGCAGTTCGAGCAGATCGTTGCGCTCGCGTGGTCCGATGGGGCTGATGGCGAAGTCGTCGATGACGAGCAGCTGGATTTTGGCGATGGCGGCGAGGCGCTTGCGGAAGGTGCCGTCGGCGTGGCAGAGGCTGAGTTCCTCGAACAGCCGCGGGGCGCGCACATACCAGGCCGAGAGCCCGGCACGGCACGCCTGATGCGCCAGCGCGCACGCGAGGTACGTCTTGCCGGCGCCGCACGCGCCGTGGATCAGCAGATTCTGGCTCTGGCGGATCCACTCGCAAGAGGCCAGGCTGGCAAGCTGTGCCCGGTCAAGACCGCCGCGTCCGCGGTAGTCGATGTCCTCGAGCACGGCTTGCCGTTCCTTGGGCTGGCAGGCCTTCCACAGCCGCCCCATGCGGCTGTTTTCCCGGTGGATCACCTCGCGCTCGAGCAGCAGCGCGATGCGCTCCTCGAAGGCGAGCTGCTGGGCGGCAGGGTTGGTCAGCTGCTCACTCAGGGCGAGCGCCATGCCGGTGAGCTTCAGGCGGTTCAGTGCATCGAGGGTGGGTTGGATGAGCATGTCTCGTCGTCTCCTTCAGGTGTCGACGGCGTGGCCGTCTGGGTGGTGGCACGGAAGTACTGCGCCCCGCGCACGTTCTCGTGGGTACGCGCGGCGGTGGGCGCGGCCGTGTCCGCGCCGGGGAACAGGTCCGGGTGCTGGTCGAGCTTGGCCTCGAGGATCGCCTCGATGCGCTTGCGGGTCGGGGAGCCGATGGTCAGTGCCCGACGAGAGGCCGCTTCCAGGCGCTGCTCGCCGTAGGTCTTGGCGAGGTTCAAGAGGCCCAGGCACGTCCGATAGCCCTGCTCGGGATGCGGCCGGTGGTCGAACTGCCATTGCACGACGGCGCGCGTGCCGGGACCGATCTTCTCGCCCCAGGCCAGCAGCCGCCCCGGCGTCCACTGCGCCTGCCGGCGGTGCGACTCGGGCATGTGTTCGGGCAAGGTGGTGTGCGCACCGCGCTGGTAGGAACGCAGGTGCGCGGCGATGCGCCTGCCCTTGAGCAGGCACTCGATACTCGAGGCCGTCATGCGCACGTGCACGTACTGGCCGACCAGCGAGTGCGGCACGCTGTAGTAGTGATGATCGGCCTCCACGTGGTAGTCGATGCCGACCTTGGCTTTGCGCCACTCGGCGTACTCGTAGCGCCGCTCGGGCAGTCCCTTCATTGCCGGCCGGTCGATCGACTCGAACGCCTCGGCGCGCGAGCCCGGCAGCTTCTTGAACGGGCGATGATTCAACTTCACGAGCAGGGCTGCGATCGCAGCGTTGAGCTCAGGGAGCGAGAAGAACTGCCGGTTGCGCAGGCGCGCCAGGATCCATCTCTGCACCACGAGCACGTGGTTTTCTACGACCGCTTTGTCCTTCGGTGATCTCGGCCTTGCCGCGATGATCACACAGCCAAAATGACGCGCCATATCGCCGTAAGTGGAGTTCTCTTCCGGCTCGTACCGACACGCCTTCTTGATGGCGCTCTTGAGGCAGTCAGGAGTGAGGATCTGCGGTACGCACCCCAGGCGCTCGAACATACGCACGTGCGAGGCAATCCAGTCCGGCAGCTGCTGCGTCCAGGTCGCCTCCGCATAGGTGTATTTGCTCGCCCCCATCGAGGCGACGAAGATCTGCGCCTGCAGGATCTCCCCGGTCACGGCGTTGATGACCGGGACGGTATCGCCGCTGTAATCGATGAAGAGCTTCTCACCGGCCCGATGGGTCTGGCGCATCGAGCGGGCGAGGCCGCCCTGAAAGCGCCGGTAGTGCCAGCAGAACTGGCTGTACTGGTAGGCACGCTCCCCGTGGGCAGCCTGGTATTCCTCCCACAGCAGCTGCAGCGTCACCCCTTTGCGCTTGAGCTCCTGGTGCACGTACGCATAGTCGGCATGCGTGTACTGCTCGAGCTTGACCATCTGGGGGAACAGCAGCCGCTCGAGGGCCACCTCGTCCAGCTCCGGCGGCAGCGGCCACCCAAGGCCCCTCTGCACCGCCCGCTGCACGTAATTGCTCACCGCGCCCTTGGACAGGCCGGTGGCCGCCGCGATCCGCTCGTGACTCAATCGCGCCTCGAACTTCAGGCGCAGGACTTCTGTGATTTTGCGCATGGCACTCCGCTTGGCTGGCATCGGCTTCTCCCGAGATAAAAATCGGGCAGCTTAGCCAGCGCTGAGGGCTCCAGCGCAGACCCGGCGGGATCATTCCGGGGGAACGTGACCGAGGATTCCGGGATCGTGACCGGCGATTCCGGGCACAAGCCCAAAATCGGTCACCTTCAGCCCGAATGCCTGGTCACGTTCGGCCGGAACAGCCGGTCACGTTCGTCCGGAATCAGCGGTCACATTGGTCCGGAAAACGCACATCTCAAGCATGGGTGGCGCTCGAGCCGGTTGTCCGGTCGAAGCCGGCCTTTGCACGCTGGATAGAGGAGTTCCGCGCACTGAAGGACGGCACCAGCAATAGCGGTGCTGAGTCGGCCAGGCGACAGGTCGCGCTGCGGGAAGCTCTGAATGGGGCGGTAGCTCTGCTCGGGGTGGTGCATGGTTCGCGGATGGACTATGCCGAACTCGCAGCAGTAGAGCGGATGGAGAACCGCCGATTCCCCTTGCTCGCCAGAGAATATCGCTTACGAACCGCCGGATGCGGACCCGCATGTCCGGTGGTGTGGCAGGGGCGCGCGGGTGACCGCGCCCCCTATGCCGATCGGTGAAACCGGAGAGTGGAAGATGAAGATCGGAGAGGAGGTGGTCCACAGTTCAAGGCGAAGCTCAAAGTCCTACCTGTGTACCGAATCGGGTCAACCCCACATTGAGAATATCGACCGGGTTTGCGTCAGGTACGACGACCCTGAGGTTTGGATAGTCAATTCAATGGGATGGAAGCCTCTATCCCGAGGTCATTCCTTTTTCGCTAGACGTATGACGGCACGTGCACCGGGCGAGTCCTGACGGTTCGCCAGCCGCAAACTCCCGCCGTGCGCCTCGATGATCTGGCGCGCCAGCACGAGACCGATGCCGCTGCCACCGGGCTTGGTGGTGAAGAACGGCACGAACAGGTTTTCGGTGTACGCGAGGCCGGGACCGTCATCTTCCACTTCGATCAGCAGATATCGACCGTCCTCTCGCCAGCGGATGCGCACGTCTCCCCCCGTTTCCAGCGCCGCCTCTGCTGCATTGCGCACCACGTTGATCAGCGCTTGCTCGAATTGCGTCCGATCCACGTAGGCGTTCGCAGGTGAGTCGGATTCGACGGTGACGGCCACCCGGTCTTCCAGAGTCGCGATGTGCCGGACCAGTCCGGACAGGTCGAGTACTTCGGGATTGGGCGGCGGCAGACGCGCCAGCTCTGCGTAACGGCGGATGAAGCCGCCGAGCGTCCGGCTGCGGCGCTCGATCAGCTCCATACCTTCCTTCAGCGTCGGATCGCCTTCCGCGGCGCGCTCTCTCAGCAAGCCTGCGGTGGATTGGATGGAGCCGAGCGAATTGTTGATCTCATGTCCGAGCACGCGGATCAGCCGTCGCCAGGCATGCCGCTCCTCTTCGCGCAGCGCACGGCTCACGTCGGTGACGACCAGCAAGCGATGGGGTCGCCCGTGGCGACGGAACATGACTCGGCGCACCTCCCACGGTCCCTCGCCGGCCAGGAAATCCCGCCGATCGATGAATGGTGCGCCGCGCTGCAGCCAGTCAGACAGGCCGAGGTCCGCTGCGGCGCGTCCGGCCAGCCCGGCGGCCGTCTCGCCCAGGAGCGCTTCCGCGGCGGGATTGAACTCGACCAGCCTATCCTGCTCGTCCACGATCAGCACGGCGAGCTCGAGACTGGCGAGCAGCTGCGCCAGCAGCGCATCGGTCTCCAGGCCGTGGCGCTGCTCGCCGCCCAGGCGGGCCGCCAGGGCGTTGAATTCCCGCCAGACCTCTCCGACCGGACCGCCGCCGACGCGGATTCTTAAGCCGTAATCCCCTTCGCGTAAGCCCTGCAGAAGACTCGCCACCAGCCGCAGCTGGCGGGTGCGGAATCGCGCGACCAACACCAGTCCTGCAACGAACCAGAGCAACGCCATCGCGAACCACAGTCGGTACGCGACTATTGGAATTCGGGCAGCCGCAATGCGCATCAGTAACAGCGCCAGCATCGGAAGCACCGCCACTGTGACCAGACCCGCGTCGCTCCAGGGACCGGAACCACCGAGTCTCATTCTCGTAGCTTTTCGAGGCGCCGATACAGAGCGCTGCGGCTGACACCGAGTTTGGTCGCAGCCGCTTCGACATCCCCACCGCAACTCTCGAGCGCACGCCGAATGACATAGCGCTCCGCTTGCTCGAGCGTGAGGGTGTCGAGACGCTCCGGGCTGTCACCGCTAGTGAGCCGCAGATCGGCGACCTCGATCTCCTCTCCCTTGGCTAGCAGCACCGCCCGTTGCATGACGTGCGCCAGCTCGCGGACATTACCCGGCCAGTCATAGCTTTCCAATGCACGGTCGGCGCTGCCGCTGAGCGCTAGCGGCGGGGCATTATCGGATGCGAAACGCGTGAGGAAATGTCTGGCGAGCAGCGGAACATCGTCCCGCCGCGCCCGCAGCGGCGGCAGCAGGATCTCCACGGCATCCAGGCGGAAGAACAAGTCCTCGCGGAAACGGCCGTCGCGAATCAGTTGCCGAATGTCGGCATTGGTCGCGGCCACGATCCGCGCGTCGGTCGGTCGCGATACGGTCTCACCGACACGCTCGAACAAGCCTTCCTCCAGCACGTGCAGGAGCCGTGCCTGCTGAGTCGGGGTGATATTGGAGACTTCGTCGAGAAAAAGCGTGCCGCCCCGTGCACGCTCGATGCGTCCTATCCGGTCGCTCCGAGCGTCGGTGAACGCGCCCTTGACGTGGCCAAACAGCTCGCTTTCGAACAGCGTCTCCGCCAAGCCACCGAGGTTGACGCTGACAAACGGACCCTCCCGGTGCGAGGAGTTCCGGTGAATCCAGCGCGCCATGAGGCTCTTGCCGGTGCCGCTTTCGCCGGTGAGCAACACCGGCACATTTGAGGCCGCAACGCGTTCGGCGACTGCCAGTGCCTCGCGCATGACACGGGAGCGGACGATCAGTTCGTTATCTTGCTTCTCGCCGGAGCGTGGGGCTTCCTCAAGGCTGCGTACATGTGCACGGGCATCCGCCTGCGCAAGGTGATTGGCCAGAATGGATCGCACACGGGCGTTCTCCCATGGCTTCTCAAGGAAGTCCTTCGCGCCCAACTGCATGGCTTGCACCGCAAGCTGAACCGTGCCCCAGCCCGTAAGAACCACCACTGGCAGCTCACTGTCTTGCGCCCGGATCTGCTTAAGCAGCGCCAAGCCTTCTTCGCCCGAAGTGGTGTCGCGCCGGTAGTTCAGGTCGATTAGCACCAGCGCAGGGCGCGTCTGGCGCAGCGAGGTCAGCGTCTCCGCCGGACTCGCGGCAGCTGTGACGTCGCAGCCGCAGTCGCAAAGCAGCAGCGAGAGCGCATGCCGCACATCGGCATCGTCATCCGCGACCAGGATCACCGGCTTCGCCATGACGCGATTATGCCTCGAGAGACTACCTGTCTCGTAGGGCTTCCATGGGCGGGACTCGGCTGGCGCGCTGGGCGGGCACCCAGCCGGCGAGCAACGCGATGAGGCCGAGGACCGTGACGACTAGGAGCTGCGAAATCGGATCCGCAGCCCGCACACCATAGAACGCCGCCGAAAACAGCCGGCCTACCACCACGATGCTACACAGGCCGAGGGCGGATCCGATGAGAAGCAGCCTTGTGACTTGGCGCAATACCAACCCTCGCAATCGGTTACCATCGGCACCCAGCGCGGCGCGCAGCCCGAATTCCGGCCGGCGCTGGCCGACCGTGTAGCTCTGCACCGAGTACAGTCCGACCGCTGCGACCGATAGTGCCCCGAGCGCAAACATCAGCACCAGCAACGCCACGGTACGACGGGGAGCGAGCGTCCGGGAGAGCATTTGGTCCATGCTGCGAACTCCGTAGATCGGGACCCTGGGTAGTGTCCCTGAGACAGCTTTGCTCAGAGCCGGCAGAATCGCACCCGTTGCGAGCGGGGTGCGAATAGCCACATACCACGTGAGAGTAGCCCATGACCACATAGTCCCCTTCACACTCAAGACTTGGTCGCGGTCTAAGTAAACGATTCCAGCACGCTTACCCGAACCGAGGTGCGCATAGCGTATGTCCTCAACGACGCCGATGATCCTGAATGCTAAATTGGGCCGAGAATCGTTCGGGCCGTCGAAGTTGAACCGGCGTCCTACGACCTTGGTTGACCCGAATAACTCCCGTGCCGCTCTGGCGTCAATCACCGCGTCGCCGGCGTTCGAGGACTCATCCTGCGCCATGAACAGCCTTCCCGCGAGCAGGTGTACGTCCAATGTACGGAAATAGCCAGTATCCGCGACGACCGGAACGACTTGGGGCGTGTGTCTGCCGTCAAACGGATTCGGGAAGGCGGCAACTTCAGTCATGTCGCCGTCGAAGGGTAAATCGCTTGCGATCGTAGCGGCTTGCACGCCAGCCACACGCGATAGACCATTCCGAAGTCCCGCTAGCTCTCCGCGCAGGTTGGCCTTCCAATCGGACCCGGTCGGCTGCGGAACTTGGATCTGGAAGGTGACAATGTGCTGCGGTCGAAATCCCAGCCTCACTGCATTCAGTTCGATCAGGCTGTGGACTAGCATTGCGCCGATACCGCACAACGTGAAAGCAAGTGCGAGCTGAGTGACGAGCAGGGCCTCGCGTACACGATACTCGCCGCGGCCGCCTGTGCTGCGAGCATCGGCATCCCGCAGCGCCTGAGCAAGATCCTGGTGTCGGATGAAGTGTAATCCGGCGACCGAGAACACCAAGGCGGAAAGCACGGCGAGCGTCAAGGCAATGGCCGCGACGATTGCCCAATCGCGCAATGGGAACGTGAGGGCCGTGCTTGCGAAACCCGTGTGCAACAGCATTCGCAGCAGCAGCTCGCCCGCCAACACCCCGGCGAGGCTGCCCGCTAGGGAGAGCACCACGCTGTCCGCGAACAGCTGGCGGAACAGGACTCGGGTATCGGCGCCGAGCGTGCGCCGGACGATCAGTTCCCCGCGGCGTTCAAGGGCTCGAGCGATGAACAGGTTCGCCAAGTTGAACCAGACCAGCAGCAGCAGCAGCCCGGTCGCCAGCTGCGCAAGAACTAGCCGCTCGCCGAGGCTGCCCAGCAGGGCGGCGCGCAGCGGTTTGACTGCAATGCGCATGCCCATTGTTCTGAGATCCGGGACTGCGGACGGCTGCGGGAAATGCGCGATCTCACGCTGGAGCGCCGCCTGGGCCTGGATCGCCAGTTGGTCACGGCTTACACCGGGTGCGAGGCGCGCAATCATCGTGTCGTGCCACGCGGTCAGGTTGTTCGCATCGTAATCGAAGGGGTAAAACACCTTAGGCACCCACAGATCTGTCTCCGAATTCGGGAACCGGAAGCTCGGCGGCATGACACCGACCACGGTGTACGGGCGGTCATTGAGGAGAATCGTTCGCCCGAGCACCGCAGGATTGCGGTCGAACAGTTGCGACCAGAGGTGTTCGCTCAGCACGACCTGCGGGGCCGCTCCCGGCCGATTCGCGCTGGCCCCGAACACCCGACCAAGTGCCGGTCGAACCATTAGGGTAGTGAACAGAGAAGCCGAGACCGCCGCAACGCGGGCGTGCTCAATTCTTGAACCTGTAGCGAGGTTTAGGCTCTCGAGCTTGAACATGCCGGCATCGACGATACCTGTTGTATGCGCACGCAGATCGAAGTAGGTGCGATACGACATCCGGAGGTCCCCTGGGATCTGCTTGCTGGTGAAATAGACGTTCACCAGACGATTGGCATGCGAATATGGCAGAGGCGCGAGAAGATAGCCGTAGAGCAGATTCAATGTTGCGGTATTCGCGCCGATACCGAGGGCGAGAATCAGGATCACAGCCAGAGCAAACGTCGGTCTCCTAAATAATCGACGAAGGAATCCGTTCACTTCTAGAGCAAAGGCTTTCATGGAAATGCCTTCCGCGAAGGCACACCAAGCCTCAACGAGGATTCGTTTTCGGCCACGATTTGTCCGTCGAACAGACGCACGAGCCGATTGGAGTGGGCCGCGTACCGTGCATCGTGGGTCACCATCACGAGCGTGGCGCCCCGAGCGTTCAGGTCGGCCAGCAGGTCCATGACCTTCTCGCCGTTGGCGGAGTCAAGATTTCCGGTGGGCTCATCGGCCAGCAGGATCGCTGGATCCCCGACCAGCGCGCGCGCAATAGCGACGCGCTGCTGCTGGCCACCGGAGAGCTGCGCCGGATAGTGGCGCATGCGATGCGACATGCCGACGCTTTCGAGTGCTTCGGCAACCTTGCGGCACCGCTCGGCGCGCCCCAGACCTCCGCGATACACGAGCGGCAGCTCAACGTTCTCGTACACGCTGAGGTCGCCGATGAGGTTGAAGGACTGGAACACGAATCCGATGTAGCGATTTCGGAAGTGCGCGCGCTGGCGCGCATCGAGCTTTGCGACCGGCGTGCCCCCCAGATCGTACGTTCCCGAGGTCGGGGCATCCAACAGCCCGAGAATGGACATGAGCGTCGTCTTGCCGCAACCAGAGGGCCCCATGATCGCGACGTATTCGCCGGCATCCACCCGCAGGTTGACACCGGTGAGCGCATGGGTTTCGACTTCGTCGGTCACGTAGACCTTGGCTAGGTCCGTCACGTTGATGACAGGGGTGGCAGTCATGAGAAGTGTTCTCCTTGGGACTTCATCGCAGCGTAATCCGCTGGTCGCCGGCGAATCTGCTAGCATCGGATACGATCACTCGGGTGCCGGGAGTCAGCCCGCCAGCAATCTGGATGTACTGATCCGAGGCGGCCCCGAAGCGCACGTGGACGGGAACGGCCGCCTTCCCACCGTCAGTTAGCCGAAACAACGTCATTGCGCTGCCCGGATTGGCGTAGGCCGGACGTTGAACGTATATCGCCTCGGGGATGTCAGCAATGTGAATCTCTCCCGTGACCGCGAGGTTCGGACGCACATCTGGCGGCAATGCGTCGTTCGGCAGGACGTCCACCTCCACGCTTCCATTGCTCACTGACGGCGAGACGCGGGATACCCGCCCCCGCAGGTGCTGATTCACATCGGTCGCCAATTCCAGGGTGACGGCCTGCCCGACCGCCACCTCACCGGCTTCGCTCGCGGGGACCTGCAAGGTTACCTTGAGTAACTTGAGACCGGCCACGCGTGCAATTTCATCACCTAGGGCGAGCGTCTGGCCCGCGTGCACGGTCACATCTTGAATTACCCCGTCCATTCCTGCGGTCACCGAGAGCGCGGCAACGCGTTGCCGGGCGTTCTCGAGCACCGCTCGCAGCGCTGAAACTTGTGCGGCGGACGCACGATCCTGGGCCGCCATGCTCTCTCGAAACACTGCGATGCGCCGTTTCGCGAGATGCTCGAGTTGTGCGTCTTCGAGCGCCCGCAGACGAGTTCCCGTGTATTCGAGCCTTGAGACGATGCGTTCGTGGAGAAGCGAGCGTTCCGCACGCTCTTTCACTGCTGCGATCTTGGCCTGTGCCCGCTCGGCGGCAAGGTTTCCCTCCAGTGTCAGCAGTTGGCTGGTTAGCTCCGCGTGGAGCGAAGCTCGGCTGGCTTCCGCGCTCGCGACGTCGGACCTGGACTGCGCGAGGGCGGATCTAACGGCAGGGTTTGCGAGCATCGCCAGCACGGTTTTGGATTTGACAGGATCGCCAGGCTGTACACGAACATGTTCGACCACACCTGGCGTGGCAGCGGTAATCCACCGCTGCTCGATCGGCTTAAAGACACCCGCCGCACTCACCACGATAGGCAGTGGGCCTTGTTTCACGGTAGCGATCCAAACGTCCGATCGTCGCACGCTGGGGCCCGCGTTCGAGCGGCTTAACGCCCAAGCCACCACCGCCACACCAATTGCCACGGTCACCCCCGCCACGGCGCGCCGCTTCAACCGCTTCTGGCGTCTGATTGCAGGATCAATAGCAATATCCGGCATTGTCCATACCAACCTTCCTAATGACACTCAGTTTGGTCAGCAAATTCCATGCCAAACATCAGATACGTCAATAAGCGATTGATTTTGCGCACTACTTATATAATTGTGGATCGCCGATAATCAATATTTCCATTTCCGAAATCCCGCTTCCGGGATTCAATGTTCTCTGGATCTCAAATGTGGGATACAGCGCGAGGGGTGACCGTCCAGTCTTACCCTCAGTTGCCTACAATTTGAAGCCCCAGTGTGAAGCCTCAATCGATATCGCTCCATCGCGCCGATCCGCGCCACATGGCTACGTTGCCAGATGGGCGCTCATTGGGTCACGCAAGATCGCAACCGAATCACCTGATCTTGGTGAAATGGTCGGAGAGCATCGTCCGTCTCAAGCCCTGTCAACCGGAAGTCGCGTTTACCAGCTGCTCATCGCTAAAGAGAGGCATGGCCAAATCTGCGATATCCACCACCCTGTCAAAACATGAGTAGAACTCTTCTCCGCCGTGCATGATGAGGATCAGCATCTTATTGTTTGTCTTCTCCAGAATAGCGGCCATTACGTTTCCCCTGCTCCCGACATCAACGTTCGCGAGTGGTTCATCAATGATGTACAGATCAGAACTGCGCGAGAGCGCGAGAGCCACCGCAAGTTTTTGCTGTTGTCCGACAGACAGCTCATCAGCCAATCCATGCATTACTGCCATCTCTCGCAACCCAAGAGCATTCAAGAGGGTCGCATCCGAGATCAGATCGATGACTCGCATTGGCGGGAAAGAAATGGGAAGCGTAATTGCACTGATTCGCTCAGGAAGAATCAGCTCTCCATCGTTCGGGGCAAGAAATCCAGCTAATATGTTCGCAAGCGTCGTCTTGCCACTACCGTTCCTGCCGACTATCACGATGCGTTCACCAGGAGACACCGTCAACGATAAATTCCGAAGCAGGGGCACCGTTCCGTACGCAAACTCTATGTTTTTAGCCACTACCGCATTCCCAATTGAATAATATTTCCCCTGAGATGCAGCCATGAACTCCGTCAGACGTGAGATGCTCGCCCCAAATGTACTGTAATCTGCCAACCTCTTGAAGATCTGGATCGCAGTTGTGACCGCCCGCCAGAATGCGTTCACAAATGCGATAAAACCCCCGAAGGAGAGAGATCCATTGAAAACGAACATCGCTCCAACAAAAAGTGAGAAAAAATCCGCAATCGTCACCCCCAAGTCATTCAAGGCTTGAAATAGCTCCTTGGCGGCGTAATTCTTATATCCCGCGGACAGATACTTTTCGAGACGCCTATCTACGAGATCATTCGCTACTGACAACAGCGAAAATCCCACAACAACTCGGAAGGACGTCAGAACCTTCATCAGTACAGCCTGCACCTTGCCTTCCTGTTCTCGCTCAAGCGAAGACAACTTCTTTATTCTCTTACCAAACGTAATCGCCAGGATCACGGACAGAGGAATGACCGCGGCTAGATACAAGGATGCTCGCCACGACAAATACACCAGCACGGAAGAAAGGCCCACCAATAGAGCACCATCCTTCGCGAACGATATTCCGAGCTCGAGCATAGGCAGCAGGCCATCTTTCAGGTCGCCATACACTCGGTTTATAAAGTAGCCGCTACCTTCCCGAACAACAGCGGCATAATCCTTGCGGAAGTATGCTTCCAGCGTCTTTATTCCCGTTCTACGGAAAACTCTATTTTTGAATGATTTGCTCCAGAGCAATAGCAGAGTCGCAGATACGTTCGCGAATATACCAAACGCAACGTATCCTGACGCGACAAAAAGGAATTTGTCAAACGACGCTTTGGTTACTATTGCATCAAAAACAGCCTTCACCAAAAGAGGGTGAGCAATTCCC
>JAJZZR010000387.1 GCA_021797465.1 Pseudomonadota bacterium
AGTGGGACGCGGACGAGCGCCGCTGGGTGGCGATGCATCATCCGTTCACCTCGCCGCGCAGCGACGATCCGGCCGAGGTCAGCGCCGATCCGGGCGGCGTGCTCGCCAAGGCGTACGACATGGTGCTCAACGGCTCCGAGGTCGGCGGGGGCTCGGTGCGTATCCACCGGCAGGAGATGCAGTCGACCGTATTCGAGCTGCTCGGCATCCAGGCCGAGGAAGCGCGCAGCAAGTTCGGGTTCCTGCTCGATGCGCTGAAATTCGGCGCGCCGCCGCACGGTGGCATCGCCTTCGGGCTGGATCGGCTGGCGATGCTGATGGCCGGGGCCGAGAGCATCCGCGAGGTGATCGCGTTCCCCAAGACGCAGACGGCCGCCGATCCGCTGACCGATGCGCCGACCGAGGTGAGCGAGGCGCAGCTGCGGGAGCTGCATATCCGGCTGCGCAAGCCGCAGGCTTGAGCGCAAATCTCAACTCCCGGCGGGACCGGGGCGCGGCGTGATCCGCATCACGGCGTCTCGTACGGTGCGCCGGGAAAGGCGGCGGGGAGACCTGTCCCACAGTTCCGGCGGCACTTTTTGCGAATCCGCGGGTCTGAGGGTGACCATTGTCCCCGAGAGACATTCCGGCCGGCGCATCGAGTGCAAATGCTCTTAGTGCCATTCCCTGCGAACCCGTCGCGGCGCACGACTCGTTCGCGGCGCCGCCTCCGTCGAGCTCGTGCCGTCCCATTGCGGAGCGACCGCGCTTGAAGCCGCGCGGGCCGTCTCTGCGCAGCCTGGGGGTCGCGATGGCCGCCGCGCTGCTCAGCGGCTGCGGCAGCGCCCCGGATCATCCCGGCGGAAATCTCTACCGCTACGCCGTTTCGAGCCGGCCCGCCCCGCAATCGCAGCAGGTGCTCCGGCGCCGGGTGGCGATGACGCCGCGTACCCTCGACCCGTCCTTGGCCACCGATACTCCGGCGATCAACGTTCTGGAGGATCTGTTCGAGGGCCTGGTGACGCTCAGCGCGCGCGGCCGGATCGTTCCGGGCGTGGCCAAGTCCTGGCGGATAACCGATCACGGCATGCGCTACGTGTTTCATCTTCGATCCAACGCGCGCTGGTCCAACGGCAAGCCGGTCACCGCAGGCGACTTCGTCTATGCCTGGCGGCGCGAAGTGAACCCCGATACCGCCGCGGAGTATGCCCAGTCGCTGGCCCGCATCGTCAACGCGCAGGCCATCATCGACGGCAAGAAGCCGCCGGACACGCTCGGCGTGACGGCGCTCGATGCGCACACTCTCGAGGTGCGGCTGGTCCACCGGACGCCCTATTTTCTCTCGATGCTGTTCAACACCTACTACATGCCGCTGTACCCGCCGGCCGTGCGCAAGTGGGGGATGGCCTGGACGCGCCCGGGCCACCTGGTGAGCAATGGCGCCTTCTACCTCACCCAATGGGTCATCAACGGCCATCTCACGCTGAAGAAGAACCCGTACTACTGGGATGCCGCCCGCGTGCGCCTGCGCGAGGAGATCTATTACCCGATTCCATCGGCCTCCGCCGCGGTCGAGCGTTATCTGGCGGGCGATCTGGATGTGGTCAACACCCCGGCGTTTCCGCCGAGCGATGCGCGTTGGCTGCGGCGCGACCTGGGCTCTCAGGTCCGGGTGGCGCCGATGTACGGCACGGCCTACCTCGGCATGCTGCTGCACGAGAAGCCCTTCGACAACCGCGATCTGCGCCTGGCGCTGACGCTGACGCTGAACCGCCGGGTGCTCGACGATAAGCTCATGCAGGGCATGGACGCGCCGGCCCACTCGCTGTTTCCGCCGCTGCCGCACTTCACGCGCCAGTCGCCCGCCTGGGCGCACTGGCCGATGGCCAAACGCCTGGCGGTTGCACGGCGGCTGTATCATGCTGCCGGCTATTCGCGGGCGCATCCGCTGCGCGTCAAGCTGCTGTACATGACCGAGGGCGTGCACACGCGCGACTACATGGAGGCCCTCGCCACCATGTGGCACCAGGCGCTCGGGGCGGACATCGTCCTGTGGCAGGAGCAATGGAAAGTGATGCTGCAGGACGTCGAGTACAAGAACGCCAAGCTGTACTGGAGCGCGTGGCTCGGAGACTACCCCTCGCCGTACACGTTCGCCCACCAGTTCGTGAAGGGATTCGCCATGAACTATGGCGACTACGACAATCCGGCCTACCAGGCGACGGTCGAGGCGGCCGTGGACGAGCCCAACCAGGCCCGTCGCTACGCGCTATACGACAAGGCTGAGGCCATACTCAACCGCGACGCGCCGCTCATCCCACTGTACTTCTATAATTCGAACCTGCTGGTCAAGCCCTACGTCGCGGGTGTCGAGTCCAACGTGATGAATCTTCACCTCGCGCGCTACATCTGGATCCGCGCGCACTCGGTGCGCCAGCCGTGATCCGCTTCGTGCTGCGCCGCGTGGCGAGCGCCATCCCGACGCTGTTGGTCGTCATCACCCTGAGCTTCTTCATGCTGCGCGCGGCGCCGGGCGGCCCGTTCACCATGGCGCGGCGGCTGCCCCCGCAGGTGATGGCCAACCTCGAGCGCATGTACCACCTGAACGAGCCGGTCTGGGAACAGTACGGGCGCTACCTCACGCACATCCTGCGCGGGGACTTCGGTCCATCGTTCGTCTACCGCAGCACCACGGTCAACGCGCTGATCGCCCAGGGCCTGCCGGTGGACCTGACCCTCGGAGGGCTCGCGCTCGCGCTGGCGCTGCTGATCGGCATGCCGCTCGGCATCCTCGCGGCGCTCAGACAGAACAAGGCCTGGGACTATGTCTCGATGTCCGGCGCCATGGTCGGTATCTCGGTGCCGACGTTCGTGGTCGCGCCGCTG
>JAJZZR010000248.1 GCA_021797465.1 Pseudomonadota bacterium
GCTCTGACGCAGTGCGTTGGCGACGACGAGCTCTGAGGGAGGGATTCCGGGACGGATGGTTCGCAGCCAGGAGCCGAAGGCGTTCCAGACCGCGGTAGGGAAGACGACGGCGAGGTACTGCAGCAGCCCCTGAGCGATGATGCCGGCCTGGATGAAGACGTGATAGGCATGGACCTTGCGTTTGACGGCATTGCGGTACTCGATCGACTCGCGGTGAAGGTGTTGATTGCCATTGCGGCGGCGCAGCGGCTTCATGTCGGCCATCCAGAAGTGGTAGGCGAATGAGCCGATGAGGCGCACGCCCTGCTTGAAGCTGTGCTCAATCTTGAAGCGCAGTCCGTAGAGGCGAATGATCTCGAGGGGATCGAGGGTCAGATCTGTGCACATGAGCAGACATGAGCCTCGGGTGGGATGGCCGACGGCGACGAAGCGCACGAGCCGTCCGGCCGGACGCCACAGCAGATCACGGACGCGGTAGCGGATGGTGACGTTCTGCTCGCCATAAACGGGGCTTGTGGCTTCGGTCATGCCTTGAGGGTCCTGCAGCAGCGTGCGCAGGTGGATTTTCCGGCCGTAGAGTCGGGGCCGACCGCGCTTTCTCGGTCCGCGCTGCTGGTGGGTCGCGTAGGCGACGGCGTTGGACTTCACGCGCGTGATGAGGTGGTTGCCCTGCTCAAGAAGCCCGGTGATCATCTTGCCGCAGGCGTAGTAGGCGTCGGCGAGGAAGTAGAACGGCTCGCCGAGGGAGATGATCCCAAGGAGCGCGAGCATCTTGTCGAACAGAGTATGCCGGTCGCGGTTGGAGAAGATGAGTCCCTCGTGGATGCGGGCGGCGAGCGGGACGGCGAAGACGCTGGAGGCAGCCTGAACGAGCAGGCTCACCGCCTGGAGCGAGTGCCCCATGATGTACTCGGGCTTCGTGTTCGACTCTGACTGCTGATGCAGGAGCTTCACGGCGGGCATCTTCTTGCCGCGCTTGGGCGCTTTCAGCCCGTCCCCGACCACGACCGGCCGGCCGTTGACCCGCAGCGGCGCCGGGAATAGCCGCAGCACCACACTCGTCCACAGCGCCGCGAGCTGATCGAGGCGGACGGCGGAGCTGTGGAAACTGTCCAGGAGCTTCTGATACAGCCGCGGCTTGATCGAGAGCGCGCGCACGATGCTGGTCACCCCCAGCAGCTCCGTGCGCACGGTGAGGCCAGCCACGGCGGTGGCGAACCAGAGGAAGGTGCGCTTGCGAGAGAAGGCCGGGCGCAGCAGGCATATCGCGTTCCACCAGGCGGTCCACAGGGCCATCACGTCCTCCGGGATGTTATTGTCAATGAACTATAGCATTGATATGCTATACCTATGACAGCAGAGACCCTCGAACAGATCAAGAAACGCATTGCGAAAGTCAAAGCGGATCTCCTCGCGATTGAGGAGATGCGCCCAGGGTCCCTCACCCGTCAGTTCAAGGACCCGAAGAACAAGGCCGGGGCGTACTACCAGCTCAGCTACACGCGGCAGATGAAGAGCCGCACCGAGTACGTGCCGCGGGAATACGTCCCCGAGCTGCGCCGCGAGATCCGGCTCTATCAGCGCTTCAAGGCACTCACTGCCCAGTGGGTCGCGTTGAGCATCGAGAAGAGCCGCTTGAAGATGAAGCGCGCCTCGCGACGGCGATGAACTGCGGTGATATGCTCATCCGGTGGGCAAGCAACGCGCAAAACACCTCCTCGAGGAAAACCCGTTCGCGCAAGGGCTCTTTGAGTGGATGGACTCCCCCGAGGGGGAACTCTCGAACGCGGCGCTCGATGTGGTCTTTGATGCGCTGGCGAAAGCCGACATCGATCCCCGAAAGCGCAAGATCGTGTGGGAGGACGGACAGCGGCTATCGATTCCCGAGACCGTGCAACGCATCCATGCCAGCAATCCCGACCTTGCTCCCGAGTTTATCGAGAGTCACGTCCTTGGATGGCTGGAGGGCTTTGCTCCGGAGTCGTACTCCGAACGACAGCTTGAGGAACTCGATCGGCTCACTGACAAGTGGGTCGACGACCACGAGCGAAAGTCAGAGGCGGGAAGAAAGCAACCGAGAACTCGGCACTCTTGAGAGCAATACAAGAACTTATTGAATGTTTTTATTCATGTTTTATGTTTTCGTTTTTATTACGCTCGAATTCTCGTCCCGGTTTCTGTTGAAATTTACCTGGAGTTAGGTGATCGCGCACAGACCGCGACGGTTCGATGGGATCGCGTGAGTCAATTTTGTAGCGCGGCTGCGATTCGTCAATGTCAGTGTGCCAGCCATTCAGAGACTGGCCGGCTCAGGAAGTCTTCGACCGCGATGCCGTCGCCGCCGACGAGCAGTGTACGTTTGACCTTGAACGCTGCTGCAAAGGCCGCCGTCCCGGGATGCGCCTCCGGCGCTCGACCGCTCTTCACTTCAATGGCAGTTAGCCCTGAGTGGGCTTTCACGACGAAATCGACCTCCTGACCTCGATCGCGCCAGTAGTAGACTTTGCACTCGCCGACAGCCGCGGCATTGGCCAGATGTGCGCCGACCGCTGACTCAATGAGCCGCCCGCGAAATTCACGATCCGATCGCGCCTCCTCCGGGCTGACCGCGGCAGTCACAGTCATCAGCGCGGTGTTCAGCACCTGCAGCTTCGGGCTCGACCCCCGGCTGCGCGCGGCATCAGCGGCGTACTTCTGCAGGCCGCAGACCATTCCCGCGCCTGCCAGCAGATCGAGGTAATGCGCGAGCGTCGTCGTATTGCCCGCGTCCTGGAGCTGCCCGAGCATCTTCGTGTACGACAGGATCTGGCCGGAATACCGGCACGCCAGCTCGAACAGGCGGCGCAGCAGCGCCG
>JAJZZR010000533.1 GCA_021797465.1 Pseudomonadota bacterium
GGCCGCGAACGCCGGATCGGCCTCGGCGCCGGCGAGCGTCGCGGCGGCGGCCGTGATGACGCCGCGGTCAAGCGCAGGCGCCTCGCCCGGGCGCCAGGATTGCGCCATCGCCAGCAAGGCGTTGGTCGCGTAGCGCTGGCCGGCGTCCCAGCGCACGAACGGGTCGCTGTCGTGGGTGGCCAGGAAGCTCAACTGCTGTCCGCTCAGTCCGGCGAGCCGCACCGGCGCGGAAAAGCCGCGCAGCAGCGACGGTACCGGCGGGCTGGGCACATCCTCGAACACGAAGCGCGACTGCGCCGTCTGGGCCAGCAAGACGCGCGTGCCGGGTCGCGCCGCGGGCTCGCCGGCAAGCCGCAGGGGCAGTTGGGCGCCATGAGCGTCCAACAGACCCATCGCCAACGGCGCCACCAGCGGCTGCTTCTCCGGCTGGCCAGGGGTCGGCGGCGTGCGCTGCGTCACGGTCAGGACGTAGCGGCGGGCGGCCGGCTCGTAGTGATCGGAAATGGTCAGCTCCGGAGTGCCCGCCTGGTGGTACCACCGCTTGAAGGCGGTCAGATCCACACCGGAGGCGTCCGCCATCGCGGCGACGAATTCGTCGATCGTGACGGCCTGGTTGTCGTGGCGGGCGAAATACAGATCCATGCCGCGGCGGAACGCCTCGCGTCCGATGATGGTGGCCATCATGCGGATGACTTCGGCGCCTTTGTTGTAGATCGTCGCGGTGTAGAAGTTGTCGATCGCCTGGTAGCGGTCCGGCTGCACGGGATGGGCGAGCGGACCGGCATCCTCGCGGAACTGCGTCGCGCGCAGCACCCGCACGTCGGCGATGCGTTTCACCGCGGGCGAGCCCTGGTCCATCGTGAATTCCTGTTCGCGATAAACCGTGAGCCCTTCCTTCAGCGACAGCTGGAACCAGTCGCGGCAGGTGACGCGGTTGCCGGTCCAGTTGTGGAAATACTCGTGACCGATGACCGACTCGATTTGCTGGTAGTCCGTGTCGGTTGCGGATTCCGGATCCGCCAGCACGCATCGGGTGTTGAAGACGTTGAGCCCCTTGTTCTCCATCGCTCCCATGTTGAAATCGGACACGGCGGCGATGTTGAACACCTCGAGATCGTATTCCAGGCCGAAGCGCTCCTCATCCCACGCCATCGCCGTCTTCAGCGAGCGCATCGCGTGCGCGCAGCGGTTCTCGTCGCCGGGACGCACCCAGATCGCCAGCGCCACCTCGCGCCCCGATCGGGTGGTGAACCGGTCGCGAACCGCGACCAGCCGGCCGGCGACCAGGGCGAACAGGTAGCAGGGCTTGGGGTGAGGGTCGGTCCAGGTCATGCGGTGGCGGCCGTCCGCAAGCGTCTCCAGCGGACCGGGATTCCCGTTGGAGAGCATCACCGGACAGGCGGCCGGATCCGCGGTCAGGGTGACCGTGTAGCGCGCCATCACGTCCGGCCGGTCGGGGAAGTAGGTGATGCGGCGGAAACCTTCCGCCTCGCACTGGGTGAAGAAGGCGTCGTTGGAGACGTAGAGACCCGAGAGCTCGGTATTGGCCGAGGGGTCGATGACCGCCTCGAGCTCGAGCGTGCAGGCGTCCGGGATGCCTTCGACGAGGAGCGAGGCGCCGTCCAGCCGCCAGCGCCGGGCAGCAAGAGCGGCGCCGTCGAGCATGATGGCGCGCACCGGCTGGCCGGCACCGTCGAGCCGCAGAGGCTGACCGGGCGCGGCGGCCGGGTTGCGGCGCAGCGTCAGGCGGGAACGCACCACGGTGGCGCGCGGATCCAGGTCAAAATCGAGCGCCACCGCGTCGACGAGGAAGGCCGGGGGTCGGTAATCGGCCAGGCGGGTCTCGTGGGGGGCGACGGGGGTGTTGAGGTCGTGGGCGGTGGGCATGGGGCGTTCTCGTCGGTCCAGTATATTCGATGCGGAAGCGCCTCGAAATTCCGCGCACCGCGGCCCGGCCCGTTCGCTCAGGTCCCCACAGCCTTTACGAGCGCATGAGCGCTCGCGCCGGCTGCCCGGAGACGAACGCCGAGTCGCGGTCGAAGAAGCGCCAGGGGCGGGCGGCCCACTCGCCGGCGTAATCGATGCCGATGCGTGCACTGCGGCCGATGCGTACGGCGCGAGGAGTCGCGGGGCGCTCGATCCACAATGCGTCCCCGCAGAGGTCGAGTCCGTTGTGTCGCCGGTCGATGCCCATCGCGCGGCACAGCAGCCCCGGGCCCGAAGCGCGGCCCTCGAGGCCGGCCAGCGGCTCCAGGGCGCGCAGCAGCACGGCATGGGGCACACCCTCATCGCCGGTGACGACGTTCAGGCAGTGCCACATGCCATAGATGAAGTACACATAGGCGTGTCCCGGGGGACCGAACATCACCGTGGTGCGCGCCGTGCGCCCGCGCGCGGAGTGGGCGGCCCGGTCGGCCGGTCCGAGGTACGCCTCCGTCTCGACGATTCGCCCGATGCGCCGTTCGGTGCCGGCGCGATGCACCAGGTGCAGGCCGATGAGCGCACGCGCGACGGTGAGCGTTCTTTGGCGATAGAACACTGGGTCCAGGCGGCAGGATCCAGTCGCGCCGTCAGGGACCCTCGGGCGGGCCGCGTTCACGCCACTTGTCTTGCCGGCGCGCGGCATGCCTCCCAGGGTGCCCCGGCCCATAGCCGCTCAGGTCAAGCCTCGGTATCGAGGACCATGCGCACGAGCTGCGCGAAGGACGAGGCCCCCATTTTCTCCATGACACGCGCCCGGTGGATCTCCACCGTGCGCTGGCTGACACCGAGGTCGGCCGCCACCACTTTGTTCGGCTTGCCGCGGGTGATGAGGTTGAGGACCTCGCGCTCGCGCGGAGTGAGCGATTCG
>JAJZZR010000553.1 GCA_021797465.1 Pseudomonadota bacterium
ATCGAGCACCAATGCCGGATTTCGGTATCGCTGACCACGGTGGGCCGATACCTGAGCGGTTGGGGCATGAGCCCGCAGAAGCCGGTGCCTCAGGCCTACGAACGAGACGATGCGGCGATTGCGCGCTGGTTGCAGACGGAGTATCCGGCGATCGCCCGGGATGCGAAGCGTGAAAAGGCCGTCATTTACTGGGGCGACGCGATGGGCTTGCGCAGTAACCATGTCGCCGGAACGAGCTATGCGCCACTAGGGCATTCGCGCAACCGGGCAGCGGTTCGGCTGCACCATGATTTCGGCCATCACGAACCGCGACCATCTTGCCTTCATGGTGTTCACCGGCAAGTTCGATGGTCGACTGATCGTTCGCTTCATGCAGCGGCTGCTCAAGCAAGCTGCGGGCAAGCTGTATCTGCTTGTTGCTTGCCACCCGGTGCATCGCTCGGTCGCCGCCAAAGAGTTTGTCAGCGCCAATACAGCACGCCTGTGCCTGATCCGCCTTCCGGGCTACTGCCTGGCGCTCAACCCCGATGAACTGCTGAACCAGGACGTCAAAACGAACGGTCTTGGAAAAAGCCGTCCTAGCAACCGCGCCGAGTTGATAGGCGGTGTTCGTGGTCACCTGCGCCGTCGACAGAGGTAGCCTCAGGTCATACGGAACTTCTTCCAAGAGAAGCATGTTCGCTATGCCGCCTAACGCGCTACGCACTATTTACCGGCTTGCTCAGTATCTCCCCGCCTCATGGTGTGTGTGTTCCCCGATCGTCTGCGTACTTCGTGCGCGCGCTTGTCAATTTCCTGCGTGGGCACCTGTACGCGGAATCGGGTGAATCGTACCTTCCGGCTACTCTGCGGCTATGGGAGCGACGCCGCGTAGTCGGCGACGGCCCGCATCTCCGCTTTGTGCAGCGTTGCGGCCACGCCGTGCATGACCGCGACATTCGGCATGTCGCCCTGGAAGGACTGCAACTGTTTCATGATGTACTTGGCGTGCTGCCCGGCGAGACGCGGGAACATCTTGCTGCCGAGCCCCTGCGGCCCGTGGCAAGTCGCGCACGCCGACACGCCCTGGGAGGGAATGCCCTGGTGGAAGATCTTGTTCCCCTCGGCGACCTCCGCCGCCGGATGCGGCTTCCCGGGTCCGGTCTTCTGACGCGAGAAGTACTTCGCCAGGGCATCGATGGTAGGGTCCGAGAGCTGGCTCGCCATGCCGTACATGTAGGCGACCGCGTACGGATCGCCGCGCGTGTGGTCACGGAACTCCTTGAGCTGCTGCTCGATATACCAGGCATGCTGCCCGGCGAGCCGCGGAAACATCGGATTGGTGCTGTTTCCATCGACACCATGACAGGTTCCGCAGACTCCGATGGCCAGGTCCCGTGCCTGCGACGGCGGCGTCGGAGCCCCCTGCGCCAGCGCGCGTCCGCCCGTCAGGCTGAGCGCCACCGCCGTGGCGGCCAGCACCCCACGATACAGCCGACCTTTCAGGTTATCGATCCGCATGTCGCACCTCAGAAGGCATACCACAGCATGAGCTGCAACACGTCGTTGTCCGATGCGCTGCGGCCGTAGCCGTCGTAGTTGCTCGTCGCTCCCATGAACTTGTTGAACAGGACGTACTGCGCCGACAGCTTCACGTTATACCAGGGGAGGTAATCGGCCTCCAGGATGAAGCCGTTGCTGTCCGGGGAGCCGGTGGCGCTGGTCGAGAGCGCGTGCGCGGAGCAGTACGCGAGCGTGCGGGCGCTCGAGCAGCCGAAACCGTACAGGCCGCTGTCCCGGCTGCCGCTGGTGCCGAACCAGGCGATCGTCCCGCCGTACCTGCGCCGGTAGTAGTAGCTCGCCCAGAACTTGCCGACCGCCAGGGTGTCCGCCGGGTTGGCGGCGCCTGCGGGCATCGCGTGCATGTTTTCGTGGATGTACGTGCCGGCGACCGTGACAATATTCTTCTCGCCGAGGTACTGATACTGGAAATCTCCGGCGACGTCCAGATAGGTGGACTGCGGTCCCGCGAGCGGAACTCCGCCGCCCGGATACACCTTGAAGTCCTCCCCATAGGTACCCACCTCGAGCGCGTTCGCGTCCCAGTCGTACTCGTAGGCCAGCCGCCAGTAGGGGGAAAATCCGGCGAGCACGTTGCTGTCGGCGCTGTCGAGGGGCGCGACCGCGCCCGGCTGAAACGAGCGGTAGCCTCCGAATTCGACGTACAGCGACTGGTCATAGAACACGTAGCCCGTCAGGCCCGCGACCTGTTGAGCGAACTGCTCGTCGATTTGCACGTCGGCCGGACCCAGCGGCGTTCCGGCGACCGCGACGTTGCTGTGCGAGAAGGGGAAGCCCCAGGCCGGAGTGGTGTTCCACAGGTCCTGCACCGTCGGGTTGTTGTTGAGCGAGAGCCCGTAGGTCAGGGTGTTCTTGCCCGGCAGCACCATCAGCTTGGCGAAGCGCACGTCGGTGTTGTCGATGCTGAGGTGGTCGGCCTTGCCGTCGTAGGTCAGCTGGGAAAAGATCCCCAGATGGGGCGCGATTCGCCCCGCGTAGAACAGGCTCAACTGGCGCGGAAACTCCACCGTGCCGTTCTGCGCCGAGCCCCCGTTCGGGTCGGGCTTGGCCTTGCTGAGCGTGCTGTAGGCCGTCTGCATCATCACCGACAGCGTCGGCAATTGCGACAGCGACAGCAGCTGCTGGCGGGTGCTGCTGACGGCGCGCACCTGGCGCAGATTGTCCAGCACGTAGCCGTTGGCCTTGAATTCCCGGCCGAACGGCGTCAATTCGGGAAATACCGTATGGCAGGCCGCGCAGGCCATGCCGGTCTGGCGGGAGAAACTCGGCACCGCTCGGGCCGCC
>JAJZZR010000163.1 GCA_021797465.1 Pseudomonadota bacterium
CGGGCCAAGATCGTCCGGCACGGCCTCGACTCGGCGGCGCAGCGGGTGGTGAGTCTGCGCGAGCTGCTGGGCGCGCGGACGCCCGCCATCGGGCAGGTTCAGCAGGCCCTGCTCGATGGCTTTCGCGAGCGGCTGGGCGTCGAGTTCCAGCCGGCCGAGGCCGACTCGCTTGCCGGCGTGCTGCAGCTGGGGCGTGAGTTGCACGCACGGTGGATCGGCACGGAGGAGTTCGTCGCCGAGATCGACGGGCCGCCGCGCGGCGCGGCGGTCTCGGTCGGAACCTGCGCCGGGGCGGGTGGGACGATCTCGGCGTATTTGCGCCGTGAGGGCCCTGAGGGCCGGAGGATCGGCCAGGTGCTGATCAGCGGGGACTTTTTCGTGGCGCCGCCGCGGCTCGTGTTGGACCTGGAGAGTCGGCTGCGGGGCGTCGAGATCGAGTCCATCGGCGAGACGATCGAACGGTTCTTTCTGGAACATCCCGCCAGCACCTTGTCGGTCGGCGCGGCGGACTTCAAATGCGCGATCGAGGCGGCGCTGTCGGCAACGGCGCACGCGCCGACCTGACCGCTCATGCGCGCTCTGCCCACCAAGCTGGCCGTGGTCCAGCACACCGCGGCGGAGTATCTCGGGTTGATCGAGGATCACCTGGAAATCCGCGGGATCGGCTTTCGCTATTTCCGTCCGTTCACCGCCGGCGGCCGGCTGCCGAGATTCGCGGAGACTTCCGCCGGACTGGTGCTGCTCGGCGGCGGCCCGTGGGGTATCGTCCCGGGCGCGGCCCGCCTGCCGTGGCTCGAGGCGGAGATCGAGCTCGTCGCGGCGGCGCTCGCGGCGTCGCAGCCGGTGATCGGATTCGGACTCGGAGCACAGATCCTGGCGCTGGCCGGCGGGGGCAGCGCGGCAGCGGGCAAGCTCACGCTCGATGTCGGTATCGCCACGCGCTCGGTGGAGGGCGCCCTGGGAGGACTGTTGCCGCCGATCTATCCGTTGGTGCGTTACGGCCGCGACAGCGTGTCGCTCCCGGCCGGCGCCCGGGTGCTGGCCCATGACGCGCAGGGCGGGTGGGCGCTCTTCCAGCTTGGCGAGCACGCATTTGGATTCGCGGGTCATCCGGGTATCAAGTCGGCGATCGTGGAGGATCTGATCATGGAGTTTCCGGAAGCGCCGGACGAGACGGCCGCGGGCTTGGCCGCGTTACGCGCCGTCCAGGCGCAGATCGAGATTGCGCTCGCGGCTGTCATGTCCGGCCTGGTCCGAGTGCTGGACCTGATGTTGCCGGCGCGCTCATAGTGATCCGCTGGCCTGTTGTTGCGCCGGTCGGCAACCGACCACGGCGTCGCTGCTCGTCTCATCGCCGGAGCTTGCACTGCGGGACCGGCCGTTCGCATCACCCAAAACCGCGCGGCGCGGTGTTGACCGGCGGGCCACGCGCTAGGTAATTGCCACGATGCGCGCGAGACGCGCCGACGCGCGTAGTATCGGTCAGCTTGGCGGCGCGCCGCGGGGGTGCACCGCTGCGGCTGCGGGAAGTCCGGCGCGCTCGCGGGCCTTGACGCTCATCAATAAATAAGATATCACTAATATCCGATTGGGGGGTCGAGACCGGGTCAGTCTCGGCCGAATTGCGCATCGCCGTCAATTGCGGACAACACATGGCATCGAAGCTGATCATCGTGATGGCCAACACCGATCCGCGCAACGGCGAGGAGCTCGGCGCGCCGATTTTCCAGGCCACAGTCGCGGCGGCCATGGACTTCGCGGTCGAGGTCGTGTGCACTGCCACGGCCGGGAGACTGCTGAAGAAGGGTGTGGCCGAACGACTGTTCGTCAAGGCCGGCTCGCCGAAATCCGTGCTCGATTTCATCAAGGACGCGCACGAGGCGGGTGTGAAGTTCCTGTGCTGTTCCCCCAATCTCGATCTGTTCGACATGACTCAGGAGGATCTGATTCCCGAGTGCGGCGGCATCGTCGGCGGTGCCTACCTGATCGAGCGCGTCATGGACGATGATTACCGCGTGCTCACCTACTAACGGCGGATCGCGGGCATGACCCAAGAGCATGCGACACGAGTGCAGGAGCACATCGGCGATCCGGTGTCCGCGCACGCCCCGCTCGCGCGGACCAAGCTCGAGGAGATCTTCCAGGACATCCAGTCCGATCTCAGATTCGATCACCAGCTGAACGGTTGTCTCAACTGCGGCATCTGCACGGCGACCTGCCCCTCGGCCCACTACTACGACTACAGCCCGCGCGAGATCGTGCAGCTGCTGTGGACCGAGAATCTGGAAGGCATCTACGACGCGATGCAGGAGAAGATCTGGGCGTGTGCCCAGTGCTACACGTGCGCCGCGCGCTGCCCGTTCGGCAACTCCCCCGGGGGGCTGGTGATGCTGATGCGCGAAGTCGCGATCAAGCACGGCATGGAATCGGCCAAGAATGTGCTGCGGCCGTTCAGCCGCGTGATGCTCAAGCTCATCTCGACCGGAAACCAGCTTTCTCCCGACATGATCAGCCGGGACGCCTTCCCGGACTGGGGACCTAACGTCTCGAAGGTGAGCGCGCCGCTCGACACGCTGCGCAAAGCCATCCCCGTGCCCACTCTGCACACCACCAAGACGGCCTGGGAGGTCAATCTCAAGACGTCGGTGGAGCTGTACACGATCTGGGAGGAGACCGGGGTGACCAACAGTCTGAAGACGATCGATCCGAATCTGTTCGATGTGATTCAGGACATCATGGACGACAAGCGCGACGAGTACGCGGACTGGCAGGAAGCGCAGGGCGAGGACTGAGGAACCGGCCTCGGGCCCCGAGGCGCTGCCGTCCGCC
>JAJZZR010000208.1 GCA_021797465.1 Pseudomonadota bacterium
GCCTCTATCGAGCCCATCGGGTGGAAACCACAGGATCCATGGGACCCGATTGCGGGCGACTACCCGGCGCGGGATGGCTGGATCAGACTTCATACGAACGCGCCGCATCATCGCGCCGCCGCGGAGCGGGTGCTCGGACGCCATTCGGACAAGATTGGAATGGCGCACGCGGTAGCAGGTTGGACCAAGAGCGAGCTCGAAGCCGCTGTCGTGGAGGCGGGCGGTTGTGCAGCCGAAATGCGCTCGATCACGGAGTGGGTGGCGCATCCGCAGGGACGTGCCGTCAGTTCAGAGCCCATCGTGCACTTGCGGTCCAGGCGCGATGAGACCAAGCATACCGACTGGGTCCCCACGCAGTCGAGGCCGTTGGCCGGAATCCGCGTGCTGGACCTGACTCGAGTGCTGGCCGGTCCGGTCGCGACCCGCTTCCTGGCCGCGTACGGCGCCGAAGTCCTGCGGATCGACCCGCCGGATTGGGATGAGCCAGGAATTGTCCCCGAAGTGACGCTCGGGAAGCGGTGCGCGAGGCTCGACCTCAAGGTACTGGAGGAACGAGACCGCTTCGAGGTCTTGCTCGCGGGGGCCGATGTGCTCGTACACGGCTATCGCCCCGGCGCGCTGGACCGGCTGGGATATGACGAGGCAAGACGGCGTGTGATTTCTCCTGGGTTGGTTGACATCAGCCTCAACGCCTACGGCTGGACGGGTCCCTGGACCGGACGCCGCGGGTTCGACAGCTTGATTCAGATGAGCTCCGGGATCGCCGACGCGGGGAGGAACTGGAAGGGCATCGACAGGCCGGTCCCCCTGCCCGTTCAAGCACTTGATCATGGCACGGGTTATCTGCTTGCCGCCGCCGCGGTCCGTGGACTCGTGAATCGCCGACTGACCGGCGGAGGGATGACGGCGCAGCTGTCACTCGCCCGCACCGCCGCGATGCTGTGGGAGGCTGGCGGAGGCGGTGAGCAGACCTTACTTACGCCACGTTGCGATGCCGATCTGTCCCCTACGCTCGAGGTGACGCCTTGGGGAAACGCCCGTCGCCTGAGCCCCCCCGTGGTAGTAGCGCACGCACCGATGTTCTGGCCCTGTGGCGCATCCTCATTGGGCTCGGCCCGCGCGGCGTGGAAGTGACAGGCTTGCGCATGATGATCAACGATGGGCAGCGGAAGAAGGCCGGCAGAGAGCGCTCCAAAGGCACCTCGCGTGAAATGGAGTTCCTGCGCTGTCGGCCGGAACGCGCCACTTCATGACCCGGTGCCCGGAAGGCGGCCAATGTGCGCATGAAGAGCTCAATTGATCACTGACTCGTCATCAATGCCAAAACTGATCTATATGTCCATTCGATCTTAATTCGGGGAGGACTGCGCGGCAGGCAAGGCGTGGACGATCGGAAGGAATTGAAATCAACGCGTGCGGTGCGATACTTGCGTCATGCTCCAAGGGTCGTGCCATTGCGGCGCCGTGCGTTGGGTCTTCGATGGTAGACCCGATAGCGCCACTGCGTGCAATTGTACGGTGTGCCGCCGCTACGCGGCGCTGTGGGCATACGGGTATGAAAATGAGGGCATTACGGTGTCGGGTCCGACCAGTCGCTATGTGCGTGGCGACCAAGTCCTTGGCTTTCATTTCTGCAACGCTTGCGGGTGCATGGCGTACTGGCGGGCGTTGGAGGCCGAGGTGGGCGGCCGGCGCCGAATGGGAGTCAATTTGCGTCTGGCGGAACCTGATGGCCTGGTCGATATCCCGGTCCGACGTGTCGACTGGCTCGATGAGTCTGGAGGCTTGCCGATGGACGGTCGGCGGATATCGGACTTCTGGGTCTGAAGCCGCATTTTGATCTGCTTGCGCGTTTCCGTATTCGTCTCGACCTCACATTAGCGCAGCGCGACCGCCCGACTCACGTGACCTGACGCGGCACGTTGGCGTCCCCGGAATGGATGTTGCCCTCCGTCGGCCAGGCCGTCCAAGCGGAAAGCCGATCAAGCGAGTAAGGCGAACCGGATTCCATGGCTTTCATGTGTGGACGTCGCCGATTCTCGCCAGTTGCCCTACGTTGCCTTACAGCGCCCTACGTAGCACACGATCCCGGCGGACTGGCCGCCTCGAGAGCCTCCCGGCTGCCGCCAGTCTTCCGCATGTCGACACAACCCGGCGCGAACCTCTCGATACCAGCCATCGGCAGGCCGGCATTACGGCAAAGTCATGAAAGTGCGGACGCTTTGCGGTACCCGACCCCTCGTTCTAAAATTGCGACCCGCGATCGTGGCCGCGGGTCGCGCCATGGCGTTCGGATTCGGGGAGATCCAGCTGAATGAACAGACGTCGACGCTTCACAGCGACTCTGAGCGTCTCTGTGCTGCTGGCAGTGGCCACCCTCGGTGCGAATGCCGGGGCACGATCCGCCTCCACAACTTCTCTGTGCACACGGGTCGCTGACCAGCTGCGCCGCGCCCCCGGGAAAGTGGCGCGGGATGCAGCCGCGCCGAGCCGCTGGCTGCAGCCGTGGATCGTATTCGCGAAGCGGCGCCCGGCGGAGACGGCAGGGGCCTATGACAGGATTCTTCCCGTGTGGCGCGCATCGGTGGGCCCCCGACCGCCGACGGCGATCGAGTGGTTGTCCGGCGCCGGCATCCTGCGGGTCAGCCGGAGGAGCACCGTGGGTTGCTCCCATGCGATGTTCTTCCATTGGCGGCCAGGAGCCGCTCCTAGCATACTTGCTCTTCCGCCGCTGAGGTTCACGCCCTGTCTGTACCGGTGGCAGCTGGGACGACTCGCGACAGTCTTGGGGCGACCCGCGTATATCGAATCCGAGACCCTTGATAGA
>JAJZZR010000563.1 GCA_021797465.1 Pseudomonadota bacterium
ATGGCCACAATGCTGATCAGAGATCTTTGGATCACCATTAACTTACTGCTCGGGAAGGTGGTTGCCTGTGAATCCTAGCACTCCTTCCGATCCGAAAGCCTGACACCAATATTCGGCACCGCCGGTGGGCAGTCATCTTGTCGGGGTCTCCAAAACAGCGTTTATTATGTAGAGCTCGCGAGCACAATTAGGCCCTACAACCCAGTCGTAGCAAGGCTCGCAGCTGTACCGCTATACATAATCGCGAGGTATACATAACGCCCCTGAGCGGTCTCTCGATTTCCCCTAAAGCGGTCGTTCCCAAACTTTCTCCTACTAATGTCGTAAGTTAGACCAACCGCTCTCCTCGAAAGCCGCGCCGATTCAGTTTGGCTTGGGGAGCGTCTCCGAAGGCTCGGGTACAGCTGCTTCGGCGGCGGCTAAAACTTCTTCTATTGCGCTAACGTGCCAGACAACCCCAAGATCTGATTCGGAATTTACTCTTCCTGAGTAGATCCCGAGAAACTCCCACTTAACAGTCCCCGGAGCCATTAGGGTCGAAACCCGCCCGCTGTCGTTGACGTATGTAAATACATTTGCTCTATAGGCAATCACAGGGGAACCTGATTGTCCTTGCCGAGTGCGACAGTCAATGAGAAAAGTTTGGTTATCTGGCGTTACGATCCCCAATTCCTGAGCCATGAATCCGGTTGCCCATATAGGAAAGCGCCCAGTGGAAGATAATCCAAAGGGAAACCCTATTACGCTAATTGCCTCTGCGGGCCGTACCACCAGATTTGCGCGGTCGAGGTCGGTCTTAAGATAATAAGGGAGTTTTTTGACATCACTACCCCAATTCAAATTTAGCGCAACCACATCAGCCGATGCGCCGAACCTCGGATGCTCAATCCACCACTGGGACCCGTCTTCCTTATAAAGAGGCAGATTGACGCAATGCCACTCCCCAAGGTCCAGAGGGGGCTTGTGGAAGTAGATGCGGATATTGTTTGGGGTGGCGCAGTGCTTTTTATCCAGACACTTGCCAGTCTCTTGGTGTCGGCCTGTAACGTTATGGCGATTCGTAATCAATGCGCAGTGCGAGGATTGATCGTTAGCGACAAGAAATGCGGTACCGCTGCTCAGGAGAGCATCCTCGAAGTACATTTCAATGAAGAGTGACTTAAGCGACGGGACCTCTAAATGCAGTGTTAATGCGCTCCCAGGCGCGGGGATCATGTCAGGGGGCGTGGCGTCGAAACTCATAAAAGGTCTCCTGCTTAGAATGCGGAAATTTTTCCCGCCACAACTCAGGGCCAGCGAGGGCATAGATGCAGAACTATGTACTGCGCCAATAAAATCTTAAAGATAGCTTACCGACGCACTCATAAAGCTCCAGATCGGGATCGACAAGTTTCTGCCCCATAGTGCCGCGCGCTCTTTCCGTGACCTGACACCAGCTGACCGTATGCTTAAATTGTCAGCGATTTATGCAACCATGTCGACTGGCGTCTTCTGGACGATATTACTCGTTCCCAATCTGGACAGGAAGGCTGTTTCACGGTCTAAAGCGGTTGATCAGCCTGCGAGAGCCGGTGTCCTCATCCGCCACTCCTCCCAGTCATTGGCGCCTAAAGAAAGCTGTCGTTCAACGTCCCAAGTTCAGCAGCGGGCCGCGTACCAGACCGTTCACCGCGACCGGTTATCAGAGGCTGCCTTTCCACTGACTTGCCGGCTCGGTGTCCTCACGACTTCCTCCGGTCCCGTTGCGCAGTCTTGGGCACAGTCTGCTTTCGAGTCTACTTCGCAGGTACAGGTGGCTTCTTCACCGCGTGCGTCGCCGCCGCTTGCCTGCCTTCTTCCCAGGCGGCTTCGCATCCTGCTTGAGGTCTGCCTCGATCAGCACCTCGCGCCACGCATTTTCCTGTTGCCGCTGAGCATCCACGAGCCATTGAGGAGGTGACGGCGGATAGGGCCGCAGTTCTCGCTCGCCGAATGCGAACCAGACAATGGCGCGCTCGCCCACGTACTGCCGGAGCAGGTCTTCGCGAACGTACAACACGTCTCCATCGAGTCCGTCGACGCCTCTGAGCGTGATCGTGGCCCTGGTTCCGTCGGCAAGGCGTTGGCCAAAGCTCTGTGTTGCGCTTCGGAGGTCGAACCAGGTAGAGAAGCATCGCGATGGCACTCGCGCGCTGCCGGCACGGTTCATCTCGCTATGGTAGCTCTCCCATGTGTACTGGTGTGCGAGGACCTCAACCTTTACGTTGTCTGTGCCGACGCGAACATTCTCTCGATAGGCACCTTCGGGGCCGGATTCGGCAAGCGTTTCGGCGGCGAAGCCCGGGTGCCAGGGGATCTCGCCTGCGAATATGTAGTGATCGCTGGGAAGGTCACTAGCCACCCATGGCCGCTCCCCGGCTTTCAGGGCGGCCACCAGTCCCTGCGCGCTCTGCTTAGGCGTCACCAATGCAGAAACGAATGCCCATACCTCACGTCCAAGGATTCTGTCTTCAGCCTTGAGGAAGCCGTGAACGGCAACCCAAGGCCCATCGTGTTCGCGGATCCTCTGCCGAACGAGGAGTGTGCGAGGCACGGACGTCGGGCTCGCTCGAATCCAGCACTCATGGTTCTCGATGGACGGAGAAAGCCATACCGCTGGGACAGTCTCCTCCCCGTCGACGAGCGGCTGTTCGGGGAACGAGGGGTCGATGTCAACGTCAGAGAGACGTTGATTGTCGCGCGGGAGGCGCCCTTGTGTTTCGAGCAGGCCTGCGTTCATGAAGAAGCCGATCCAGCCGTACTTCTTCCCGTAGCGTTCTGCGCGAGGCCGTTGCCCACGA
>JAJZZR010000473.1 GCA_021797465.1 Pseudomonadota bacterium
CGGCACCAAATCCCGGATGCATTCGTGACAACCGGTCCGACGCCATCGGGCTGCAGCCGAACACGGACCTCGAGCGGATCATGGAATCTCGCGCCGTGCGAAATAGCACACGGGGGCCGGCGGTCGCTCTTGACTCCTCACCTTCCCCAACCAACCGTAAGCGTAACCTGTACTTCGGAAAATGCTCCTGCGGCATCGCCCTCACGGGATCCGATCATGATACGCGTACGGTCTCAGACCCGCCTCACGTCAGGAAATCTTACATACCGCAAACTGCGTTTTTTCAGTGTGTGGAATTTTAAAGGAATTTTTGTTTGGCATGATTCTTGATTGTTTACGGTCGGTCTAAGTGATCGATGACAGCATTGTTCACACACCGTCCGATCTGAGGGAGGGGTTATGAAGCGATTTCTTGTGGCAAGTGCGGTGGCGATGGGCTTGGCAGTCGGCTCGGCCGCCGTGGCATTCGCGGGCTCACTGCCCCCTGGCGTCACGTCGATTACCGGCGAGGCCGTGAACCAGTCTGGTACGCCGTCAGTACCCTCGAGCACCACGGGGCTCACGGTCGACGGTCTCCCTGCTGAATTTCGGCACCTCCACCACCACGGGGTTGCAAAGCGGCCCCGGCACGGGCGCGTCGGCCTCTTATCCGATGACCATATCCATCCAGAACAATAGCGGCGCCTCGCCCGAAAGCGGCTACTACGCCGGATCCACGACCGACGTTGCGGCCACCCCGTTCACCATGGGCTCCATGCAGGAATATCTGGCGGCCGAGCCCAACGGATCGATCACGCTGATGTTCCCGTCACCGCAGAACTCCTTCAACCTGCTCTGGGGCACGGTCGATTCGTACAACGGCGTCGAACTGTCGTTCAACACGACGGCGGATCCCACGGTGACAGGATCGGATATCCTGAACAACATCCCGAATCTCACCGCCGGGCAAAGCGACGCCCTGGTCAGCATCGGTCTCTCCCAGCCGTTCAACAGCGTGACGTTCACCAGCACCCAGGCCGCGTTCGAGTTCGATCCCGGCGTCTCGGTGCCCGAGCCCGGATCGCTCGCATTGCTGGGCGCAGGCCTGTTGGGACTCGGCTTCGCCCTGATTCGGCGGCGCAAGAACCTGAACCGGGATCCACGCTGATCCATGGTTTGATCATCGGCTGATCGAGGCCGGGCCTGTCCTCTTCGGGACAGGCCCGATCTACTTGCGTTCAATGGCTCCCCTCGCCGGAGCCACTCTCGATGCGCCCCGTCAGGTCGTTCGGTGAGACGTGTCCGCCCGGGTACGCTTCGCAGCCTGTCGCCGTATTCCCGCATCGGTCTGAGTTTGCAGCGTCAATTCCCGCAGCGCCCGAGCCGGGGCGCGGACTGAACAGCGCCTCAGCAGTAGGTAGATCACCGAATAACAGCCGCCAGGCCAATCCCCAAATATGCCCGGGTCCGAAACTGGACGCCGTTATCGCATTTTCACGGGAGTACCGTCATGAGCCTTGTACGCTGGGATCCATTCGCCGATGTCGAAAGCCTGTTCAACCGCATGATGCCGCGGCGCGGCCACTGGCCCCGCCTCTCGGTCGAGGAGGACGGCGGCGTGACCTTCGAGTGGTCACCCTCCGCGGACATCAGCGAGACCGACAAGGAGTTCGTCGTGCGCGCCGACCTGCCGGGACTGAAGAAGGAGGACGTGAAGGTCACGTTCAATGATGGTCTGTTGACCATCCAGGGCGAGCGCAAGCAGCACAAGGAGGAGACCAAAGAGAAATACCACCGGGTGGAGAATTACTACGGCAGCTTCAGCCGCGCCTTCTCACTGCCGGAAAACATCAAAGCCGAGGCCATCAGCTGCGATAGCAAGGATGGGGTATTGACCGTGCACATTCCCAAGAGCGAGCAGAAGAAGCCCAAGGAAATCACGATCCAGTAGCGACACCACTGCATCGTGCACCGGAGACGGCATGAACCCGCGGGTTCATGCCGTTCCTGGATCCTCGGACGCGACGGCCGGACGGTGGCGGCGGGCTCAGGCCCGCCGCCATCCAGAGTCGTTGCGTCCCGCCTCCGCGGGCCCGCCACGGCGCTCGCCGCGCCGATCCTGCCGCGAATGGGAACGGTGCGCTTCGCCGCTGCGCTGCGGGCCGACGGTCGCCGGCCGCGGCGATGATTCGCCCCGGCGGAGAGCTTGCGAGCCTTGAGCGCCGCCAGGATGGCGCTCGCGACTACCGGGCCGATGACGCGAATCCTGCGACGTCGAGCGCGGTCGCCGATCCGAGCGAGCGCGGTCTGGTCTCCTGCGCTCGGCACCTGAATCCCCTTCCGGGGTATTGAGGATCGGGAAGGCGGGCAGCGACGTGACGGGGATCGAGCGCTTGAGCAGCTTCTCGATATCGCGCAACAACGGCTCTTCGTCCGACGACACCAGGGAGACAGCCGAGCCGCTGGCGCCGGCACGGGCGGTACGCCCGATGCGATGGACGTAATCCTCGGGAACGTTCGGCAGCTCGTAGTTGACGACGTGCGGCAACTCCTTGATGTCGAGACCGCGGGCGGCGACTTCCGTGGCTACGAGCGCCGTGATCCGCACGCTCTTGAAGTCTTCGAGGGCGCGCACCCGCGCGCTCTGGCTCTTGTTGCCGTGGATCGCCGCAGTGGCGATGCCGGCGCCCTCGAGCTGTTTGGCCAACCGGTTGGCGCCATGTTTTGTCCGGGTGAACACCAGCACCTGCTGCCAATTGCCATCCTGGATCAGATGAGCCAGCAAGTGTCGCTTGTTCTCCTTCGGCACCCGGTACAGACACTGCGAGACCCGCTCGGCGGTGGCATTGCGGCTCGCAACCTCGACAGTCACGGGATCGCGCAGAATCCGCTGCGCCAGCGCACGGATGTCCTGCGAGTACGTGGCCGAGAACATCATGTTCTGCCGTTCGCCGGGCAGAAGCTTCAGAACGCGGCGGATGGCATGAATGAACCCCATGTCCAGCATCCGGTCCGCCTCGTCCAGCACGAAGCAGCGGATCTGGCTCAGGTCGAGCACGCGTTGCTCGCTGAGATCGAGCAGCCGGCCCGGCGTGGCGATCAGCAGGTCACAGCCGCGACGCAGCTGATCGATCTGCGGATTGACGCCGACTCCGCCGAACACGACCGCGGTGCGCAGGGTCAGATAGCGACCGTATCCGGTCGCGTTGTCCGCGATCTGGGCGGCCAGCTCACGCGTTGGAGTCAGCACGAGCGCGCGCGGCGCGGCGCGCGGGCCTGCCGCGGGACCCTGGCTCAGCTGCTGCAGGATCGGCAGTACGAACGCGGCCGTCTTGCCGGTACCGGTCTGAGCACCGGCCAGCACATCGCGGCCGGTGAGAATCGCGGGAATCGTGCCCGCCTGGATCGGGGTGGGCGCCGTATAGCCCTTCTCTTCAACGGCACGAACCAGCTCGGGCAACAGCCCGAGTGTGGGAAATGACATGTATACCTCTGTAAAGCAACTCGCGCGAACGGCCGGGCCACCCGAAGCCCGGAGGCTGCGAGCAGGCCTTTTGATCAGCCGTGGCGGCCTCCGCAAGGGGATGTTTTAGGAATCGAAGCGAAGCCGGAATGGCTTGACCGCGAGCGAAGCAGGCGTAGACCGCTTGGCGCCTGTATAGTCTTGCACCGTGCACTATACCGGTCCGCCGGCGGCGCGTCCATTTCACTTCTTCCCATCCGATGGCCCTCATTACATTACGCGACGCCTGTCTCGCTTTTGGCGACCGTCCCCTGCTCGACGGTGCTGCCCTCACGGTCCGCGACGATGAGCGGCTCGGATTCATCGGCCGCAACGGAACCGGGAAATCGACCGTGCTGAAGATCATCGCGGGCCTGACCGCGCTCGATGCAGGCGAGCTGCAGCGCCGTACCGGTCTGCGCCTCGCGCTTCTCGAGCAGGAGCCGCAGCTCCCGAACGCGCCAACCCTGCGCGAGAGCCTGATCGAGCGCGCCCGCACGCTGGTCCATGCCTCGAGCTGCACGCCTGAGCAACTGCATGGGACCGATCGCGAGCGCTGGCAGTTGCACTCGCGCCTGGCGGAATATCTGCAACGTCTCGGTCTGACGGGTGAGGAGAGCCCCCAAGACTGCTCAGGCGGGGAGCGCAAGCGCGCCGCGCTGGCCTTGGCGCTGGCTGGCGAGCCCGAACTGCTGCTGCTCGATGAGCCGACCAATCATCTCGACATCGACGGAATCGCACTGCTCGAAGAGCACGTCCGCGGGATGCCGGCTGCGATCATCGTCACGCACGACCGCGCGTTTCTCGATGCCGTCGCCACACGGATCGTCGAGCTCGATCGCGGCGTCATCCGCTCCTATCCCGGCAATTTTGCCGCCTACGAAGCGCGCCGGGACCAGGAGACGGCGGCCGAAGATGTCGCGAGGCGCCGCTTCGAGAAGTTCTGGCGGCAGGAAGAGGTATGGATCCGCAAGGGCGTGGAGGCCCGGCGTACCCGCAACGAGGGACGTGTACGCCGTCTGGAACAGTTGCGCCGGCAACGCACCGAGCAACGCGACCGCATCGGCCGAATCAAGCTGGCGCTCGATGCCGGCGAGCGCTCCGGCCGCCTGGTCGCCGAGCTCATCGGCGTGGGACAGACGTTCTCGTCACGTACGCTGATCGAGGACTTCTCGACACGCATTCTGCGCGGCGACCGGGTGGGCCTCATCGGCCCGAACGGGGCCGGCAAGTCGACGCTCCTGCGCATCATCCTCGGGACGCGCACCCCGGAACGTGGCAGCGTGCGATTGGGCACGAACCTGCAGATCGCCTACTTCGACCAGATGCGCGAGCAGCTCGATCCGCAAGCGACGGTCGCCGAAGCCATCAGTCCCGGCTCGGACTGGATCACGGTCGCAGAGGAGCGCAAGCACGTGATCACGTACCTCGGCGATTTCCTCTTCCCGCCTCATCGGGCGCAGTCGCCGGTCGAAATGCTCTCCGGCGGCGAGCGCAACCGGTTACTGCTGGCGCGCCTGTTCGCCCGGCCCGCCAATGTGCTGGTGCTCGACGAGCCCACCAACGACCTCGACATCGACTCTTTGGAGCTGCTCGAGCAGCGCCTGCAGGATTACCCCGGCACGCTGCTGCTCGTCAGCCACGACCGGCGCTTCCTCGACAACATCGTGACCCAGACCATCGCCGCAGACGGGGACGGCCGGTGGCGCTCGTACGTCGGCGGGTACAGCGACTGGCTGCGGCAGCGACCGCCCCCGCGGCCCCAGGCGCCCCCGCCGGCACGCTCCGCCGTCGATCCCGCTGCGGCGAAACGTACCCCGAAGCCCGGACGGCTCGGCTACATGGAGGGCCGCGAGCTCGCGGCCCTGCCCGCGCAGATCGAGACGCTGGAGCACGAGCAGACCGAAATCAGCACGCGCATGAGCCAGCCGGACTACCACACGCAAGGACCGGAACGCGTTCGTGCCGACGGCCGGCGCCTGCAGGATATCGCAGCGCAGCTGCAACGCCTCTACGAGCGGTGGGAAACGCTCGAGGCGCGCACCGGGAGTGTCCGACCCGACGCGGCGCAAGAGAGCTGACTCGGCGGCCTAGTCGCGCAGCGGATGCACAGGACGCATCCACGTCCGCATCGCCGCGTTCCGCCGCTCGCCCGACGTGCCCTCGCGCACTCCGTCGCGCACCCGCCGCAGCCCGCGGTCGGCCTGCAGGGCCGAATCGGGCTTGATCAGCAGGAAATCGCTGTCGAGCGCCTCGACGAGCGTCGCGGTCAGGTTTCCCACCAGCTGCACGGCGACTTTGCGGTGCGTCAAGGCGCCGAGCGCGAGCACGTCATAGTCGCGTCCCGCCGCGAACGCCGCCAGCTCCCGCTCGGGAGGACCGGTGAGGATGTACGCATGATGCTCATCGAGGTCTGCCTGGCGCGCCAAGTTCCGCAGCCGCCCGGCATGCGCACGGCTCTCGGCATTCTCCGCCGCCAGATGCTCGGCATAGATGAGATCCAACTCCCCGCCGGTCGCCAGCGCCAGCCGGCGCGCGATCCGCACGATGGACGCCGCCAGCCCTTCGGTCTCCTCCTCCGATACGTCAACCGCCGCCGCGATGCGCAGGCGCTTGCGCCAATGCCGGCCCTGCACCAGCGCCAGCGTCGCCGGACAGGTCCGCATCAGCTGCCAATCATTCTCGTCGAACGCGCTGTGATTGCGCTGATCGAGTCCTCCGGCGGCTTTCATCACCAGATTCGGCCGACTGCGCGCCACCTTGGCCGCGATCACCTCATACAGCGGGCTATCGCAGGCGGCGTCGATCGCCACACTACCGACGGCCGGATCGATCAGCTTGCGCTGCTCGAGCAGATATTCCCGGGCACGCGCCACGCAGGCGGTCAATCCCATGCCGCGGCTATTCTGCGCGTAGGAATGCTTCAGCGCGTAGGCCTGCTCGGACTCGCACAGAAACAGTTCCAGCCCGAAGCCGAAGGCGCGCGCCAGCGCCGCCGCCTTGGCCAACAGCACCGTATCGGACCTGCCGCGCTGCGCGACCGCCAGGATGGAACTCGGTTTGCTCATGATGCCAACCTCAGCGCAGGTACGCCTCGGTCGCGTACCGGCGCATCATGCGATGGGAGTTGAAATAGGCCGCGTTGATCGCGATCACGGCCTTCATGATCCGGACCCAGGCGTGGCGTCCGTCGTCTGTGGCATAAAACTGCGGCAATACTACACCCTCGAGCTTCTCGTAGAGCGAGCCCGCGTCCTCGACCGCCCAGCCGGTCACGCCTTCGATGCACCCTTCCACCCACCAGCCGTCGCACACCGACAGGCTCGGCACACCGTTGAACGCGGCCTTCATGCCGCTCGTCCCTGACGCCTCCAGCGGCGGCAACGGCGTGTTTAGCCAGACATCGGTGCCGGCGACCATCAGCAACGCCAGGTCGAGATCGTAGTCCGGCAGATAGACTACCGGGATCGCGCCGGCGAGGTCACGGGCGTGCTGGTGCAGCCGTTCGATCAGCTGCTTGCCCTCCTGGTCGTGCGGATGCGCCTTGCCGGCGAGCACGATCTGCAGCGGATGCCGCCGGGCGATGCTCTTCAGCCGTCCGATGTCGGAGAACAGCATCTCGGGTCGCTTGTAGGCGGTCATGCGACGGGCGAAGCCGAGGGTTGCAACGCCAGGATCGAGCGTCACGTCCGTCAGCGCCTTCACCCTGCTGATGAGCGCCTGTTTCGCCTGGGCATGCGCTTCGAGGATCTGCGAGTCGGCGACCCCGTGAACCCGGACCAGCAGTTCCGGCTCGTGATGCCAACCGGAGACGTGCCGGTCGTAGACCGCGCGGAAGCTCGCAACGCTCCACGTGTAGGGATGCACGCCGTTGGTGATCGCCCGCACCTGATGTCCCGGATACATCCGGGCGGATACTTCAGCGTGGCGCTTGGCCACCCCATTGACGAAGTCGCTGCACGCCAGCGCCAGTTGCGTCATGTTGAGCGCGTCGTGTCCGGCCAGCGCGGTGAGCACGGAGAAATCGATCGGTCCGTGCTCGGTGCCCGGTTCCCCGGGATTCGGTCCCCTCCGATCGCCATATCCGTAGACGCTGCTCGCCAGCAGCTGCTTGACCAGATCATAGGAGAAGCGGTCGTGGCCGGCTTCGACGGGCGTATGGGTGGTGAAGCGGCACAGATCGCGGACACGCGGCAGATCGTACGGCGGATCGCCCGGGCGCAGATCCTCAGCCACGTACGCGAAGCGGCGCATCAACTCCACACCAAGCAGCGCCGAATGGCCCTCGTTCATGTGATAGGCGCTGATCTCGAAGGCGAGCGCCCGCAGGATGCGCACTCCGCCGAAGCCAAGCACGATCTCCTGTTTCAGGCGGTAGGTGTCATCGCCTCCGTACAGATAGTTGGTTATCTCCCGGTCGTCGCCACGGTTCTCCGGCAAATTGGTGTCGAGCAGCAGCACCGGCGTGCGCCCGCCCATATGGCTCTCGATAACGTAGAGCCAGACACTCACCCACACGGGACGATCCTCGATGCGCACGGCGACTTTGGCATCGAGCGGTTGTGCCCAGCGAGCCGGGTCCCAGGTAGCCGGCTGCTCCAGCTGGCGTCCGGCGGTGTCGATCTCCTGGCGGAAATATCCGGCACGGCTCACGAGCGTCACACCGACCAGCGGCAATCGCAGATCCGCCGCCGAGCGCAAGGTGTCTCCGGCCAGCACGCCGAGTCCGCCCGCATAGGTCGGTATTTCGTTGCGCAGCGCGATCTCCATGGAGAAGTACGCCACGCGCGGCAGACTCACGAACTCATCCAACATGCTCGACCTCGGACTGACGATGGCGCCGGCCGCGTTCAGCGCAGCGCATCCTCCGGCAGGTGAGCGCGCAGCGCTCCCTCGCCCTGGTGCACCAGGTCTTTCGGCACGACCGCGGCCACACACTCGCCCAGTCGCGGCGGCAACACTTGGCGCAGCATGCCGAGAAAGCGCGGATTGGCCATCAGTACCAGCCGCTCGAATCGACCCTGCCGGCGCGCAAGATCGAGTTGTTGGCCGATGCGTCGGGCGAACGCCTCGGCCGCATACCGGCGCGCCGAGCGTTCACCGCCGGTGTCGTGATGGGCCATAGCGCCGCGCCGACCTGCTGATAACGGCGCCCGATCGAACACCCGGCCCGGTCGGTCGCTCACCAGGTCGCGCTCGTGCAGCCGCGCGCTGGGATCGCGCAACCGCCCTGTCGGACGCAATGACTTTCCGGGTAGCTGCATGTCGTAAAAGCGCGCCTCGGCCTGGTCCGCCACAACGATCCGGATGCGCATGCCAAACCACTCCCCGCTGATGCCGAGCACTCACCGACCCGTGGAAAGAATGCACGACTCCACGGCCGCCCGCCAATACGTAAATGCCGGTCGGGACCTGCGTGTCCGCACCCCGTCCTCTCTACCGCATCCCACCTCACCGGACCCGACCGCCCGAGATGCCAGGCATTTCTGCGCGCCCGCGCGCACCCCGTGTCGGCGGAACGCGACCACCGCGCCCGCGGCACGGGCGTGGAAATACGTATTGGAAATGGTCTTCTGGCGGGTCATCGTCTACGCGAGTACCGAAGACGCCGACTGCGCGCGAGGCGCTCGCCTTGCGGCACGCGTGACGAGGCTGAACGAATGTACGAACGCATCCTGGTTCCCGTTGATGGCAGTCCCGCCTCCGACCTCGGGCTCGAGGAGGCGATCAAACTCGCCAAGGATCAGGGCGCGGACCTGCGCCTGCTGCACGTTCTGAACGACATGGTCATGATGTCTCCGGACAGCATCGGCACCAACCCGGAAGAACTCGCGGAAGCATTGCGCCGCAGCGGCGATGAGCTGCTCCAGGCCGCCGAGGCTCGCGCCCGTGCCGCGGGGCTCACCACCACTTCCACGCTGCTCGATGAGATAGGCTCGCCGGTCGGCGCGGCAATCCTGCGCCACGCGCAGGAGTGGGCCGTCGACCTGATCGTTTGTGGCACCCACGGACGGCGCGGTGTGCGGCGGTTGGTGCTCGGCAGCGATGCGGAGTACATCGTGCGCCACACGCGCGTTCCGGTTCTTCTGCGCCGCTATCTCGAGAAACCCGAACAGAAGTGAGACGGTCAGGTGATGCGCCCGACCGGAATCCATTACATGCATTGAGGAGATCCGACCATGCTCGTCGAAAATCTCATGACCCGAAAAAGTCACTCGTGTCAACCGGGCGATTCGCTCGCCTCTGTCGCACAGCTGATGTGGGAGCACGACTGCGGTTGCATTCCGGTGTGTTCCGACAACGGCGCACGGCGCGTGATCGGTGTGATCACCGATCGGGACATCTGCATGGACGCGCTGTTTCAAGGCAAGGCATTGCAGGAGCTGCGCGTCAGCGAGGCGATGTCGAAGTCGTTGACGACGTGCCGGCCCTCGGATTCCCTCGCCCAGGCCGAGCGCATCATGCGCGAGGCTCGCGTGCGGCGCCTACCCGTGGTGAACGGAGACGGCGCGCTGCTCGGGATGGTCTCGCTCGCCGACCTGGCGCGCGAGGCCGTGCGTGAGCACGCCCTGCCGCGCAAGGAAGTCACCGAGACGGACGTCGGCAACACGCTGGCGTCGATCTGCGCGGTTCCGCGTCATTCATTGGCCGCGGCGTGAGGCTAGGGGCGGTGCGCTCCGCCAAGGTGCGCACCGCCTCGAGCGTTCGGAGTCCGATGATGGCATTTCCTCTGCAGGTCAGCTTTCACCAGATCGAGGCCTCCGCCGCCCTGCGCGCGCGCATTGCCGAACTCGCCGCGCGTCTCGAGCGATTCAGCTCGAGCATCATGCGCGTTCGGGTACTGGTCGAGCGGCCGGTGCGACACGAGCAGCAGGGCGCCCTGTACGATATCCGCATCAGTCTTGCCGTACCGGGCGCGGAAATCGTCATTCGACGCAGTCATGCGATCAACCACGCGCACGAAGACGTTTACGTCGCAGTGCGCGACGCCTTTCGCGCCGCGCGCCGTCAACTCGAAGATTACGAGCGGATACGGCGCGGCGAGCTCAAGCGGCGCGGCGGCATCGCGCAACCCGCCCCCCGACCCGGAAGCTCAAGTCGAGTCCGCCCCCGTACGCAACCGGGCGAGACTCCGGGCAGCCCGCGCGGACGCGCTTCCGGCGCGTCCGCGCGGCGTTCTCCGACACTCTGGCGGGACAGCTCGCCGCGGCGCGCCGTGAGGCGTACTACGCACACTGGCAGCCCCGGCCGGTAGGCGCCGCAGCTCCACCCGCCGCACCGCCCGGGATCACTCCGCAATCCCGCGGCCGCCGATACGCGCCAATCAGGTGATGGCCAGATAGATGCTGTAGCTCGCGACCAGCACGACCAGGATCGCCGAGACGACCAATTCGGTGCGCACGCCCGTGGCACGATGCGGCTTCGGGTCGTCGATCAGGGCGGTAGTACGCATGAAGCGTACGGTGGCCAGCACGATGATCACGATTCCGACGCCGATGAACGCCAAGCCGTCGTAACGGCCGAGCGGACCGCCGGAGAGGTGGGCGACCTTGATCCGGGATCCGAGTCCAACCGCGGTCCGCTCCAGCGTAATCAGGAAGAGATCGAACTTCTCGATGACGAAGCCGAAGGCGATGACCGCGATGCCGGTTCGCACCCAGGCGAGGAACGTTCGCTCGTTGGCCGCATGGTCACTGAAGCTTTGGATCATTGTAATCACACTCCGAAGCCCGGCTGAACGCGCCGCTTGTGTTGGTGCGCGAGGCCAATTATACATGCCTGCCGACCTCCGGCGCCGAACACGAGGCCCGCCGCCGGACTCCTGCCGGGCGGCTGCCGCGGCGGGCTCCCGGCGCGCGGCGCCCTGGCGGCGCGGCGGTCACGATCGGCATCGGGGAGCGGACACGTTCACAGACCCCGCGGGTGCCGAAGGGGGCGCCACGGACCAGGTCAGCCGGGGCTCGCTTTGACCGATTGCCGGTCCCCGCTCGACTTGACGACAAGCCATTTGCGCGGCCGTATGCTGAAATAGGCGCCCCAGTGAACCGACCGATCGGCACGAGGAAAAAAATGACGCGTCCGACACGACTGCGGCGCGACGCCGGGGTCATCGGCATTCTGTACGTGGCGCTCGGCAGCACCATCGGCTCCGGCTGGCTGTTCGGCGCCCTGCATGCCGCCGTCCAGGCCGGACCGTGGAGTGTCTTATCGTGGATCATCGGCGCGGCCGCCGTCCTGTTGCTGGCGTTCGTGTTCGCCGAGCTCACCACGATGTTCCCGAACTCGGGCGCTCTGGTGCACATGACGCACGTAAGTCACGGCGATCTGGCCGGCAAGATCTGGAGCTGGATCCTGTTTCTCACCTCCGTATCCGTGCCGCCCGTGGAGGTCAGCGCGGTCCTCACCTACGCCAACAACTATCTGCCCGGCCTGATTCAACCGCACACGGGGATGCTGACCGCGGCGGGCACGACCGCGGCGGTGCTTGTACTGGCCGCGGTCGTGGCGCTGAACTTTCTGGCCATTCGCTGGGTCATCGCCATCAACAGCGCGGCCACCTGGTGGAAGCTCATCATCCCGGTCGCGACCATCGGCGTGCTGATGGCCTATTCGTTCCATCCGCAGAACATGCTCGCCCATGTCCACAGCACGCCGTTGAGCGGTGTGTTCACGGCGGTAGCCACCGCCGGCGTCGTGTTCAGCTTCTTCGGCTTCCAGCAGGCCATTGCGCTCGCCGGCGAGACCCGCGATCCAGGCCGCTACATGCCCATTGCCCTGATCAGCTCGGTGCTGATCTCCATGCTGGTGTACGTCGGCCTGCAGGTCTCGTTCATCACGGCGCTGCAACCGGGGGAGCTGAGCGGCGGATGGGCACACCTGCGGTTCTCCGGCATGTTCGGCCCGCTGGCCGCGATCGCCATGGCCGCCGGCGCGTTCTGGTGGGCAGTGCTTCTCTACGTTGATGCGTTGATTTCGCCGCTCGGCACGGCATTCATCTACGTCACCTCGAGCCCCCGCGTCATCATGGCCGCCGGCGAGATGGGTACCGCGCCTAAGCAGGTCGTGACGCTGAGCCGGCAGGGTGTTCCTTGGGTCGGTCTCATCGTCACCTACTTCGTCGGCGTGCTGTTCTTCTTTCCGTTCCCATCGTGGCAGAAGCTGGTCTCGGCCGTCTCGCTCGTCGCCGTACTCTCGTTCAGCATCGGGCCGGTGATCCTTCTGCGGCTGCGCTCCGCGTTACCGCAGGCGCCACGTCCTTTCCGCCTGCGGGCCGCCGGCCTCGTGTCGACCGCGGCCTTCATCGTATCCAACTGGATCATCTATTGGACGGGGTTCGGCATCGTCCGGTGGATGCTCGGAGCGGTATTCGGTTATATCTTCGCGTATCTGTCGTGGTTTCTCGCCGTGCGCCGCCGGCCGCTGGCAGATCTGCGGTGGCGGCACGCCTGGTGGATCCCACCCTATCTCGGAGGCATGTGGCTGATCAGCTACCTGGGTCCCGCGGGCACGATGGGGGGAACGGGCGCATTCGGATTCTTCACCGGCATGTGGGTCATCGCCGGCTTCAGCCTCGTGGTGCTGTGGGCCGCCGTCGCCGCGGGGCAAGGCAGCCAGGCCGCGCAACGCTGCGCCGATTTCGTCAAGACTCTCGCCTCGAGCGGGGTGGAATCGCCGGCGCGCCCGCAGGAACCGGAAGTCCCGTAATTCTCCAGCGGCGAACGGGCGGCGGAGGACGATCGCCGCGCGGCCATTCACCGGCATGCGGCTTCACCCCGTGCGATGCAGCACCACCGCCTTGCGCTCGCTGCTGACGGCGATCAAAGCCAGCTTGTGCAGCTCGGGGTACTCCCGTGTGCTGACCACGAACCGCGTGAGGTGCAGGTGCTTCTCAACATCCAGCACGCCATCAGCGTAACGATAACTGACCCGGTAATCACCGAATGGCGTGCTCATGTGGCGGTCCCTCGGCAGCTGCTCCGGCGTCATGCGGGGCGGCAGACGCAGGCGCATGCTCTGGTCGATGGTGACCGGCTGCAGCACGCTGGGCACATGCCGCGTGGCCTGGCTGGTGAACGGCACCAGGGTCTCGGCAATGGCTCCCGGCGTGGGCAGCAGCAGAGCCATCTGTGTACCGGGAATGGCCGCGTCGCTGTCATGCCACCGCAGAATGATCCGCACTGGTTTGTCCAGATCCTCGCGATTGCGCACCGCGACCACGTGCATGGACCCGGCCTTGCCGCTCAGATAGAAGTTGTTCTGCATGAACCGCTGCAAACGCCGGCCGCTGCGGTCGCTCAGCACGTCTTGACGCACCTGCATGGCACGCCAGCCGGCAGCGGTGATCGTGCTACGCCCATCGATGTCACCGTTTGCCATGAGCGTCAGACGTTGAACCTCACGCGCCTCAACCAGCCCGGGCGCGGGACCGGGGGTACGTGTGAACCGCGGTTTCGGCCCGGTGATCAGCACCGGCCGACCCTGATCTTCGGCAGGCAGGGTCGCGATGCCGGCATAGCGCGCACTGGTATCGAGAAACAGATGGTAGACCGGCACGTAGGCTAGAAAATGGTTGAACGCGAACGGATCGGCGCCCGGATACGGCACGAACCGGGCGGTGGGCGAAATCATCGCCGGCACTGCGGCGATCCCCTTTGCGCGCAGCAAAGCGCACAGCAGCGTCACGTTCGCGTTACTGTCACCGAGCCTGCGCGCAAGCGTGCTCTGCGCACTGGGGGGACGTAATCCGGCGTGGTGGTAATCGACATTAACCGACTGAACGTTCTGCTGCATCCAGTGATAGATGCGCGCCACCGCAACTTCACCGCGGGCGCCGCCGGCCACCTTCATTGCGGTCGCGCGGATCCGCGGAGTCACGCTGGCGGCACCGCCGGCAAGCCGGTCATAGGCCTGCGCGACCCCGCGCCAGTCGCCTGCCGTGCTGATCACCGCCATCGGTGCGTACTCGGTGACGGCGGCGGCATCCATCGGCGGAAACTCCACCGAATACCAAGCCGCGCTGGCCCTCAACGTGCGCATGTCACCATCACGCGTGCGCGTCTCGTGCCACGCCCCACGCGCATGGTAGTACAGGTGAATGCGGCTCGGGGCAGTGATGCTGATGTCGGTGGTCCGCACCGGAATCTGCGGAGCCAGGACCTCGGAAACGGCATATACGCCGGGCAGGTACGGACGCCTGAAGGTTTCGACGTACTTAAGGTGCACTTCGGCGCCGGGCGTCACCGCCGAATACAACAGGCTCATTACGCGACCATCACTGAGGAAAGGCGCCTGCACCGCCGTCGGCGTGGATTGATTCAGGATCTGCGACGGCATCACATCGACACGTCGGTGAGTGACGGTTTCGGTGTAGGCATCGAGGACCTTGACCGTGGCGAAGTTCGCCGGATAGGCGATCTCCACGTGCCCCACCGCCGACACACCGGCGATCGTCAGCGGCTGCACCACGCGCGTGACGGTCTCGGTGTAGCCGCCGTCGGCGTTGACATGCAGCGCGATTGACTGCTCGAGGACTTGGTAATTGACGCGGGGCGCGGACGCGGCCGGCGCGGCGCCGGCCTGCGCCGCCAGCATCAGGCAAGCCACGGATATCGCACCGGCGAATGCGGTCTTGTTGCGCTTCATGGCAGGTCCCATTAGATGTGGTGAAACACCAGCGGCGCGCGCTGCGCGCGCAGGTCCGTCAGCAGCAGCGCCCGCAACGCCGGATATTGCGCCGGCGTATACGCGATGTGGTTCAACTCGAGCTGGTAGCTAGCGCTCACCGCGCCATCGCCGGCATGCACCGAATAGATGAAGGTGCCGGCGGCGTTATGCAGGTTTTCGCCCGGCGGCAGATAGGTAGGCACATAACCGGACGGCAACGTCAACGTACTGTGCCATTCCACCTCGCCGAGATAGGTGATCACGCTGTGGCGGCGGTCAACCGGGCCGATCACCGCAGTCAATGCGCTGACCGGATCGTCGGTCCCGGCCATGCTGGGCACCAGATAAGGTCCGGCGGGAAGCGGCACGCTGAGGGTCTTGCCGGGCAGCGCATAGGCCGGCGTGCTCCAGGTCGCGGCAACCCTCATCGGCTGGTCGAGCACCGTCGGATTGCCCGGGCGGAAGGTGCCGCTGCCGCCGCCGCTGGGCGTCAGCAACATGTTCATCAGACGTCCGTAGGCACCCGGCGGCACTTCGGAAAAGATCATGCGGTTGAACCACGCCCACCAGCCGCTCGTAGTCATGTGCGCGCTGCCGCTGAGGGTGCCGTTGGCGGCCAGATGCAGCGTGGCTTCGTACACCAGCCTGTTGTGCGTGGCCTCGGCGCCCGGAGTGCGCGCCAGACGCGGATGCGGACCGGAAATCACGACCTCCTTGTCACGCTCGCCGATGGCGAGCTGTCCCGGCGTTTCGAACTCACCGGTTGTGTCGAGAAACACGTGATACTTCGGCAGGTAGTCGATGGCGTGATTGAAGTCCAGTCCCGGCAGCGGCAACAGGTTGAAACCGTCGTTCCAGTTGATCAGTACGGGATCGGCGCGGATACCACGCGCCGCCAGCAACGCCTCGAGCAGGGTCGAATGCTGCTTGCAGTCGCCATAGCCGGTCCTCAGCGTGGTATTGGCCGAGATCGGCACGTAGCCGCCCACGCCCAGCTCCAGGCCAATGTAGTGGATGTGCTGCGACTCCCACATGTACAGCGCCTTCACCGCGTTCCAGCCGTGCAGCTTGCCGGCGATCTGGTCGGCCACCTGCTTGACCAGCGGCGTCACCGCCGCCTTGCGCTGCGCGGTTGACCAGTATGCCGCGCCCACCGCGGCCCAGCTGGGGAAGCTCGTGACCTCGAATACCGGGCTGTAGTCGGATGGATCGACCGTGGAGGTACCGGGGAACTCCGCGTGATGCGCGGCCAGCGTCGCGGTGAACGTCACGCCGCCGCCGGCCGTGCTGCGTGCAATCGTCCAGCCGCCGCGCTGCGCGGCGTACAAGTGCATACCTGCGGGACCGCGCACGACGATCGTCTGCTGACGCGCGGATTCGTTCTCGGCCGGACCCCAAACGTCGAAGAACTGCCTGGGAAAATATGCCTTACGCTGCGTTTTCAGCGTCTTCAGGTGAAGAATATCGCCCTTGTTGAATCCCGGCAACCCCACACTCAGCATCATGTTATTGTCGTAGATCGGCGAGCCATCCGAGCCCGGCGGCGCCGGCGCCGGGCGCTCGACGATGTCGGCGGCGGGAATATCGATTCGCCGGCCATCGCGTGTGACGATGTAGGCCGACTCCACCCTCATGGTCGCCATCGACTTGGAGTATTCCTCCTGATACGGGTTCAGCGACTGCGCGCCGGTGCGCGTCAGCGCCTGGATGACCTGGGTCTGCTGGTCCGTATACGCACCGCTCGGCCGTACGCGCACGTCGGCGTAAAAGCTCAGTACGCGCACATCGGCGCCGCTGGCGCCGGCATCGGCGGCCCGCGCGGCGCCGATGCCGGCGACCACGGCTAGCGCGATGACGCAGGCCAGGGTGGATTTCAGCGATCTCGAGCTCATGGGTGCAATGATCCTCGTCAAGCCGGAAACATCGGCGCAGGCCCACGGTCGGCAGCCGACGGCCAAGCGAATACCGCCGGACAAACCAACGCTGAGACCGCGAGCCATGACGGTGGTTCCGTCCCTGCCGCTCGCGGGTGACACGGCGTGCGCCGAGCTATTGCAATGACGGGCTCCGTGCGCGCCGCCCGATCGCAAGCCGGCGATCGCCACTCACCCGGCTCGGCGTGCAATAGCCGGAGACGACCGCCGGAAGGGTCCAAGGGTAAATGATACCTGAGATCAACGGTTGCTTGCAGGCCAGCGGGAAACAGCGCCGGGTTTCGCTCCAGCGGGGTCAGGCCGCGGCACTGACTCTCGCAGCGCGCTGCTGCCGCGCCACGAGCGCCTGACAGGCTGGGCAAGCGCGCTGATTGGCGGCGCGTGCCTCGGCCCGGGGCGAATGCCCGCCGCATCCGCCTGGCGCCCCGCGCAGCGGGACATCAAGAGGTGGAATCGGCGCCGCGTGAATGACGAGCCGATCGCGCGGCTGACCCACGAGCGCACCCAGGTGCGCGAGCGCCTGGGCGGGCTGAGCACGGCATCGCCGATCTCGGCGGCGATCGGAGCGCAGACCGAAGGGCCGAGGCGCTGCTATCGCTTCGACCGCTCGCCGCAGCGAGCGACACCGCCTGGCGTCCAGCGCCCGGACATGGCCCACTCGGGTGCTCCTCGATGACGGCAGAGGGGGCGGCGAGCTGCCCTCACCGCGCCGGGACCGAATAGTGCGGCGCAGCGCGGGGCGGCGCACCAATTGCGCAATCTCATCGCCCTTGCGCCGAAAACTCCTCCCCCAACAAGTCTCAGCAGACCGTCGTGGGCTTTCTACGCTGTCATTACCGCCCCGGCGCTCGCCCGCCTCCAGACAGTCCTGCGTAAGAGCGCCCGCGCTGCTCCGGGGTCGCTCGCAATCTGCAGGTTCCGGAGACGACCCAGATTCGATTCGTCAGAAAATGAGCGGCGGCCGCGCGCCGCCGCTCATCGCGCCCCTTTTATTGCAGCGATGCGCTCACACTCAATTCATACCGCGTGCCATAGTTAATCAAATTATAAAACTCATCCGGCCGGGTATCGTACTGCTGAATCACGGCATCCGTCAGATTCGCTCCTGATAGCGCCACGGTGACATCCTTGTCGACCCGATAACTCACCTGTGCATCGAGTTCGCTGTAAGCCTTCTCGTAGATCGGCGCCAGCGCGTTGACTCCATCGCCAATTGCGACAATGTGCGACCCACGACGGCTGTACGCGACGCGAACACTCATTCCGTATTTTTGGTAAATCAGCGTCACATTTTGCAAATTACCCAAACCCGTGAGTCCAAACTGCTGTGATCCGGAGGCGGCCGCTCCGACCGAATTGATGCCCGCGTTCGTCGATAGGAACGTGGCGTTTGCGGTGATACCCAGGCCATTGAATGGCGCCGGCAGCAGATGCAGAAACATGTACTGCCCCACAATTCCCACACCCTTCACGGTCGCGCTTCCCACATTAGTTGGCGCAGTCAACTGGAACGTCGCGATATTGTTCGGGAACTGCGTAAGATGAGCCGTATTGGTAATCGGTACATTCAGCGGCTTTTGCAGCAATTCGATGAAATTAGACAGCTTTTTGACAAACCCGTCCGCCGCGATATATCCGTCCCGCGAGAAATACCATTCCAGACCGAAGTCATAATTTAACGACGTATACGGCGTCAGGCTTGGATTGCCCCCCGATGCCGTCAATTCCGAGGGCGACACAATACTGCCGCCGTAGTTAATCACAGGCGAAAGATCGGCCGGTTCCGGCCGAGCCATCGTCTTGGAAACCGCCGCTCGAACGACCAGGTGATGCGGAAGCGTCAACCGCCAGTTGAAACTCGGCAGCACGTACGTATAGCCGTGACTGACGCTCTGTTGCAGCACCGCCCCATTGCTCGCGTAAATCGCATTGTCGCCCGTGGGATCGTTCGGAATCGGCGTGATATTTTCCAGGACCTGACCATATCCTGTTGATGTCGCGCTCGTGTGCTCGAGCCTCAGGCCCAGATTTCCGCCCCATGACAATCCGAATATGCGGCCGCTGAAGTCACCTTGAACCCACATTCCGCGCATCTCGAACGCGATTTCCCTGTAATTTCCGCGACGCCCCTCAGGCGGCGGCCGGCTCCTCGGCGGCCGAGAGGTATTCCTGCGGTGAGAGCCTGAAGAGTCGCAACACGATGC
>JAJZZR010000513.1 GCA_021797465.1 Pseudomonadota bacterium
AACGCCGGTGTCTTCCAGCCCGCCGGAGAGCCGGTCGATCCACAGCCGCCCGTCGGGGTTGAGCATCACCTCGACCACGCCCGGGTCTTCGAGATGGCCCGCAATCGCCGGCCCGAGCGCGGTGCGCAGCATGCGCGCGCCACGGGCAAAGGCTTCCGATCGCAAGGAAAGCGTCGTCACAAAAACCCCCACCGGATCGCCTCGATGCCGAGGCGGTTGCATCAGCTTGGTCGATTAGAAAGAAACAGAAGTGGGGAAGCGCAACAACGCTGACGAGGTAGGAGGGCAGCCGGATAGAAAGACAGGCGCCAAGGATGGGCCGCGAGGTTCGCGATTGGCGGTCACGGAAGACCGGCCATGGATGGGATTGCCGTCGGCATGCTTTGGAGCAGTCAGACCGGTCGTGCGACCACAAAGGTGGCCGGATTTGCCCTAAAGTATGCGACAGCCACCGTGTTGCCGTTTTTGCCATCTCGTTGCTTGATCTATGATCCAGGCAGTGGCTTGTGCCTCCGCCTGTTCTATGGCTGCGGTTCCCCGGCGTAGATTCTCTAGCCGCAGAGTGAAAACATCGTGAAGGCCCACCGTCGCAAGTACATAGTGAAGGTAGGGTGTGAGAAAATCAGTCTGTTCTCTGCCGATGGGGGCGGAGAAAGAACCGCCACAGGCGATTATGATAAAGACAGGTCGGTTACTTAGGAGGCCCCTCTTGCCTTCGGGTGTATTGCGGAATGTGCGTCCCGGTCTCACTACATAATCAACCCAGGTTTTGAGCACAGACGGCACGATAAAGTTGTGCATTGGTGTGTCGATCACGACGAGATCGGCGGCTTCCAGTTCGGCGATTAATGTTTCAGAGTAGGCGAGTGCAGCCAACTCCCGAGTGCCACGTTCCTTCGCTGCCATAAGGCTTGCTTCGACGAATGTTTGATCGGGATATGGTGGGGGCCGCCGCGAAAGGTCACGCTCTGTTATTATGATGTCCGCGATTTCCCTAAATTTCGCAATGAACGCCTGACCGGCCTTTCGGCTATGCGAGGCCGAGCCGCTCGGGCTGGCACTGACATGAAGTAGCACGGGCACGTTGTTATTCTCGCATTAGATGAGAAGCGCGGTGAAACGCAGGGCTGTCGCAAGGAGACCTTGACGGTAGTAGAAACGATGGCCGAGCGTATTGGTCAGAGGCGTGTCCAATACAAGCTTTGCGCAGCCGAGCGCCCGTGCCTCCGCCTTCAACCGTTCCATCAGGACTCGGCCGTGACCGCTGCTACGAGATTCCTCATCGGTCACAAGATCATCGACATAGAAATGCACGCCATGCACTAGGTTCTCCTGAACGCGGAAACCGGCCAGGGCGACGGGCTTTGCTCCTTGCCAGAGGGCAAGTAAACGGTAACCTACGGTAACTTGCCTCTGCCATCGTATCAGAAATTCACGCTCAGAGGCGAGGTGCGGCCGAAGTTGTCGCATCAATCCGTAGCAGGCCACAACCTCGGATTCCTTATCCACATAGCGCATGTCAGGTGGGGCTGGCCACGCCATGCTTCCCTCTCGCGTTGACTTCGCCGTGGTCATGTTCTCGCCGGGCGGTGAGGGAGTTGTGGCGAGAATCGCAGTGCAACACCAATGCGATTCCAATTATTGATGGTCCCAATTGCGACGGTCAAAAATATCACTTCCGTCTCCGTGAAATGTTCGCGTAGAGCTTCGTAGGATTTGTCAGATGCGCCTTGTGTAGCCACCGCAGTCAGAGACTCGGCCCAGGCAAGAGCGGCGGACTCCCGCTCCGAAAAGACCCCGGCATCCTGCCAGGCAGCGACCAAATCAAGTTTCGCGCTCTCAACGCCCGCCTTTCGGGCAACGTTCAGATGATGTTGGATGCAGAAGGCGCAACCATTGATTTGCGAGACCCGGATCTTGACCAGTTCCGTCAGATGCGTGTCAAGACCGGAATCACCTACCACTTTCCCCAAGGCCAAGAGCGCCGCATACGCGTCTGGGGCGGACTTTAGGAATGTTTGATAATCCACGCGCGGGTGCCCAGTTGACATAAATACTCCTTTCAAGTGATCATAGATAGTCAGGCTCCTAACAACATATCAGAGTTCTTACAACATGGTCAAGTCGCCGCAGAGGGCCCGTTTGCCCAAGCCAGGCGAGGGTAAACGTGGAGAGAAGGGCTATATCGGATATCTGTTACGGCAGGCGGCTGGTGCGTATCGGCACCGGGTAGAACTGGCGTTGGCGGACCTCGACGTTACACCGCCTCAGTTTTCCGTGTTGACTATGCTCGCCGCTTATCCCGGCCATTCCAATGCCGATCTTGCGCGCCTGGCTTTGCTCACTCCGCAAACAGTTAGCGTGATCGTCGCTAATTTGGAGCGCGCCGGCTCAATAGTTCGTCGCCGACATGCGGTCCATGGGCGAATCCAGCATCTCGATCTTACTGAAAGCGGCAAGGCTTTACTGGCAACCTGCCGTGCTCGAGTGCATGAGATAGAGCATGAGCTGATTGACGCCCTGGCATCGGACGAGGAACAGGCAATCAGAAGATGGCTTGTTCGTGTTGCGACTACCGAAGTCGCGTAATTCGTGAAATCGGCGATAGTCGGCCTTTCTCGGGCTTCACGCGATGTTGCCACGTCGCGCGTCTTGGCTGGGCTACCGCGGCGTCCCACGACCAAAATAGGCGACCACTCGCAGTCACCGCGAGACGAAAGCCCCTGCGCGACGGCCGAACCCGGCCATTCAGCAATGTTGTCCGTCCTCAGCATTTCTGGCCTCATCCGCCTCCGTTGCGTTCCCGGCC
>JAJZZR010000346.1 GCA_021797465.1 Pseudomonadota bacterium
TGCGCGGCCCCGCCGGGGGAACGGCGGGCTCGTAGCCGACGGCATTGCGCCGGACTCGTGAGATGAGCACCGCGCCGCGCTCGAGCGCCCAGAGGGCGACGGCGGCGCAGGCGTAGTACGCGTCGGCTGTGGCGCGAGCGTTTCATGGCCGAGGGTGTGGAGAGTCTGTGGGAAGTCGCTGAGGGACGAGGCCGCAAGCCACAACCGGGCCTGGCGGAACGGATCGTAAAGGCGACCCTGGCGAGTAAACCTGCCGGCCAGACGCACTGGAGCAGCCGGACGATGGCGAAGGCCCAGGGCGTGGATGCGAGCACGGTGTGCCGCATCTGGCAGGAGCACGGGCTGCAGCCGCACCGCCAGGAGACCTTCAAGCTCTCGCGCGACCCGCAGTTTGTGCCGAAGCTGCTGGACGTGGTTGGGGTGTACCTGAATCCGCCGCAGAACGCGGTGGTGCTGTGCGTGGATGAAAAAAGCCAGATTCAGGCCCTGGACCGCACACAGCCGGGACTGCCCATGAAGCGCGGACGGTGCGGCACGTGGACGCATGACTATGTGCGCCACGGCACCACGACACTTTTTGCCGCCCTCAACGTAGCGGCCGGGACAGTCAGCAGGCATTGTTTCCCGCAGCATCGGCACCAGGAGTTCTTGCGCTTCCTGCGTCAGCTCGATGCCGAGTATGAGCCGGAGTTGGATTTGCACCTGGTTCTGGACAATTATGGCACGCACAAAACTCCGCACGTACAGCGGTGGTTGAAGCGGCACCCGCGCTTCAAGGTCCACTTTATTCCCACCAGTTCCAGCTGGCTGAATCTGGTCGAGCGCTGGTTCGGGGAACTGACCTGAAAGGCTGTCCGCCGCGGCAGTTTTGCCAGCGTTCCGGACCTCGTAGTGGCGATCGAGGCATTCGTCGCGACCTGGAATCGTGATCCCAAGCCCTTCATCTGGCAGGCGCGCGCGGAGGATATCCTCGCCAAGATCGAGCGCTGCCGACGACGCCTGGAGGAAATCCAGCCCGGCTGTACGGTGCGTCGTGTACGGAAGAAGGCCGCTTGACATATGTCTAGTTATTCTCGCAGCACTACACTAGTCAAAGAGCCTGATGTCGTGGGGTCGCAGCACCGTCTTGCCTTGCAAACCCGCAACGTACTCACGGAGGTGGCGGGGAGAAAATGTCTTGGACAGCAGGATCGATCCACAAGACGCAATGTGGCTCGAATCCAACGAAACCGACTGGACACTTCTTTCCCGGCCTTATCGCGAGCTCGCGCCGACGTGCGGCGCGCGCTGCGGGCTGCTGTACGAACAGCAATTCCGCGTATGCTTGCCGTAACCCACTGCGAGCAGCCAGCTGTAGCCACTGCGACGCTCTGGTCCAGTTCTGACGGACCCCTGCACCGGCCTCGTACAGCAACGCAAGATTGAATTGCGCGGGACCGAATCCAGCGGCTGCGGCCTGCCCATACCAATACGCGGCAGACGCGGGATCCGCGGCCACCCCGACACCATATTCGTAAAACTGCCCGAGCTTGTTTTCAGCCCGCCGGCTTCCCTGCTGAATCGCTCTGCGAAGCCAGTATATCGACTCCCGGTTGTCGATCGTGCCCGTGATCCCCGCTGCATAAGCCATCGCAAGCCGATATTGCGTCATCTTGTCGCCGCGATTGCCGGATGCCTTCAGGCGCTCGAACTCGTCACCCGAGAGGACGTAACCCTCAACGCGTGCCGGATCGAAACGCCTCCCGAAAGAAAGATTCCAGACCAGGTTTGAGCGACCCTGAGGGGTGCGTCCCGTCCAATACAGGAAAGCGTGGTCCAATGACCCTTTCAACCCCTGTCTTCTCGCCGCGGCGATCGCCTCTCGGATAGACAAGAATTGCCCCGGAATCCGTTGCATGCCGGAATCCGGTTGAGCGTCGGAACTCAGTATCTCCCCGTTGCCTTGCAGCCGCACGACCTCATCGCTCCGTGTCGAGCGCGAGCGATAGACCACGACGACAGTATAGGGCTGCTTTTCCCCACCCAATATGACGACCGAGGTCGGTACGGCGTCCGCCTTCCATATACGCCTGACATGTGCCGTCAAAGCGGATAGCGATCCGGGTGACACGTCCGGCACCGCATTCTTGATGTAGGCGAGAGTCGCCGTACCCACCAACTGGGTGCCATATTGTTGGTGCACATACTCGGCGATCGACGGATCATCATTGCGCAGTTCAAGATAGACCGCCGTCAGACCGGTACGATCATCTCGAGCCGCATACTGTTGAGCGAGCAGCATCTCCACCGTCGGCCTAAGCGATGGCGGGGCAAATAGATCCGCCTTTTGGAGATCCGCCAGAGCGGCGCTAGCGTCTCCAAGACCTTGCTCTGCCACGCCGTCGAGATACCACGCCATGCCGTCGGTGGGATCCTCATTGGTCGCCCGCGCCGCGAGTGCCGCCAGTGCGCTCCAATTGTGTTGGGCTGCAAGCATGGTGCCCTTCATTTGCAGCTGCGGACTCATCACCGCTCCGACGCGGTGCGCCGCCATCGCGAGCAACCACAGAGCAACACAGCACATGACACACGCTCTTCGGAATCGACTGTGGATCCTGCTCATATGCATCCCCTGATTGCGGACATGCGCAACGTCATCAATTCCGGCTCCACTGCGGGCGCAGAACGAGCAACCGTGCACTGCGACCATTGCTTACCGATCATTTCGCGTCGATCCTCGTCCGGCCATTGACTGTGAGCCACACCTGTCATGGACATTCCGAATGTCATGGCGCTACCCCACTATTCGCCCCCGAACGATTTCGCG
>JAJZZR010000190.1 GCA_021797465.1 Pseudomonadota bacterium
CCTGAAGAAGGTTCTGCTGCACGGCTACAGCAACACTCGCACCGACGAGTTTGTGGACATCGCCATCGATTCCTTCCTGAAGGAGTCCGGCGCGCTACGCCCCGAAGGCTTGCTGCCCAAGCTGGCTTTCTTTGCGGCCACGATCGACGAGCTGAGCGGCGAGCTGAGACCGGCGGTCGAGCGCGCATTGATGAAATACGGCATACCGACATCCCGCATCTTGGTGAACGTCGGCGATGACAAGCTTACCACCAATGACGACATCCGCGAGTTCAACCGTCTCGACACGGAGGAGTCGGAGAAACAATTCATCCTGCTGGTCAACAAGGGCCGGGAAGGCTGGAACTGCCGCTCACTTTTCGGTGTGGGACTGTTCCGGGAGCCCAAATCGCGTATCTTTGTCCTGCAAGCGACAATGCGCTGCCTACGCTCTATCGGGCAGGCCCAGCACACAGGGCATGTCTTCCTTTCCGACGGCAACCTGCAAATTCTAAACGACGAGCTCCAGCAGAACTTTCGGATCAGCGCAGAGGAGCTTCAGAAGACCGCCAGCGACAAGGAACGAGTGGAGGTTCGCGTTGTCGAGCCACCGGTCAAGATCAAGCTGGTACGGGTTCACAAGCAGTATGAGCTGCGCGAGAAGAAGCTTTCGCCTGGGCAGGCGCTCGGCCTTGACCGGACAGAAAGGGAGGCATGGAACAGCCTGATCGAGAAGTACCGGCTCATCGAGACGCAGCAAGGCGGCCTTACTGCCGCCGATGCCGCGCGCGCCTCCGGCAGCCGCACTTTCGACCTGACGGCACGCCGCGACAAGCGGGTTTTCTCGCGGATGACGTTGGTCGCGGAAGTGTCGCGCTATCTCAATCGCAGCCCCCTGGCAATAGAGGAACTGCTCGATTCGACCAAGGAAGGCACCGACGAGCTGGTTGCGATGGTCAATGAGTTTAACGAGCTGCTGTACGACGAGATCATCCCCCGCCTGTTCCGCCAGCTCTACGACTTGGACGAATCGCAGCAAACCGAGGAGCACGAGGTCGATCTGATCAAGCTGCCACCGAACGGCTACTACGAGGTGACGGCGGCCAAAGACAAGATCGTCCGCAGGGCCGACAGCGTTATCAAGGATGATGAACGTGCCAAGAGTTTCCACCTAGACACCTACTGCTTCGATTCGGGGTCGGAAAGCCAATTGTTCTGGGATTTGTTACACGAGCAGCGAGTGAAGAAGATCTACTTTACCGGAATGTTGACGCACGGCCAGTCTGATTTCTTCATCCAGTACATTGACCCCGACTCGCGCACCGTGCGGAGCTATTACCCCGACTTCATCTTCCAGCGCGAAGAGCCGGATGGCAGCTTGAAGTACGTCATTGTCGAGGTGAAGGCCGACAACCAGATCGAGGACACGGTGGTGCAGGCCAAAAAGGATTTCGCTCGTCAGATCGCGGTGGCCAGCGGGATGGAGTACCGCATCCTTAAGTCATCGGATGCTGACAACCGGCATTTCCGGAAACTGCTGTAAAGCAACACAAGAACAGGCGAGGATGGGTGAAAACCACCAGGCGTACTCACCAAGCGGGCACGCTGTTCTGGAGGATGTACCGAGACCACGGCCCGTCACGGTGGAAGGACCAATTCCGCGCCAATCTTGAGGACGACCTGGGGATAAGCTCCGCCGCCCCTGGATGGACGCCGGAACGGCGCGCTGCCCGAAATGAAGGGACCCCCTGGGCAATTTGTCAGGAGTCGCAAATGACATGACAGGGGATGCTTTCAAGGACACCCGTCGCCACCAGCCGTAGAAATGTCCGGACGTCGTAGGTGAGGACACCTTCAGGATCGCCTGGGGCCGAGTCGAGAAACCGCAGGTGGATAGGACACCCCGCCCCCTCATGGGGCACCCTGACAAAGACGTCGCCCGTGCGCGTATCACGATACAGCTCGAGCGACAGACCAAGATCGTCGTTCATTGTGCACGCCCCTCCCCCGTATGCCAGGCCATGGTCGCCCCAGCGTAGCGCCTCCCGGCCTACGGCGCAGCCCGCTATTCGGAGGGGTAGGTGAGATCTCGGAGAGGCCCAGTTAATGGCTACCCTCTATGGCGGGGATATAACATCTCTTGTATGTTCCACGTGGAACATATAAGGCAAGTCGGGAAGGCCTGCCTACCCCGGGGCCATTCCGATCACAAGCGGCGCGCGGCACCGCACGCATCCGCGGACTCCCGCAGCCCGGCCCGAGCCCCGCCATGGAACGCCCGGCCGTTGCGTGGCGGGGCTCCGATCCTGCCGCTCCGGGCAGGCCCCCAGCCGGCCGGCGCCCCGCGCCCGCGAAGGTCTCCGCCTCCCGCAATCTGGCGGCCGACGGCTTTCCCGCCAGACACCGCAACGCTCGGGGTGTTTTGGGCCGAAACAGACTCCAGGGGTCGCTGGAGGCGACGGTCCCCGCGATCAGCGGATCGCGGGGCGTAAAACGCGGACTCAAGAAGGCTTTACGTGACTCACCCACTCGTCCCGGATATCCGGCCCCTCCCCGGTTTGGGTGGCGACAGGCTTGTGGATGCTGGATCCTCGGACCGGGACGGCGCGCGCCAAAATGGCCTGGGCATCCGATATCAAGCCGGCCTTCTGAAGACCCAGAAGAAACGCGGATGTGGAGAGAACCAGGACCTGATCTGGCAGACGAATCAAAAAGGAGGTCTTGCGAATGTCGCTATCCTCGAACAGCAGGAGGGCCCCCGCGTGTCCCTGCGCGAGCTCGCGGGACAAGATTTCCGCGGCGGCCTGCT
>JAJZZR010000549.1 GCA_021797465.1 Pseudomonadota bacterium
CGGTGGTGACCGACGCATCACGCCACATATTGTTCGGACAGACCGCCGCGAGCGTCGCCGGCGGCGACGCCAAGGACGGACGTTAGTCACTTACCCGAGCCAAGCGGACAGCCTGCGCAGCAGCGCCACCGTGCGCCGGACGCGCGCGCCATACGGTGGAAAGAGTGCGCCTGAGAGCTGCAATCTGGCGTCGACGATCGCGCGCTCGTGCGAGAACGCGCGGATGCCCCACTCGCCGTGATAGCTGCCGATGCCGGATTGATTGACACCGCCGAACGGCAGGTTGTGCTGCAGGAACTGCAGGGCAACCTGATTGACGCAGGTCCCGCCGGCGCCGGTCCGCGCGATGAGCCCGCGCGCCTCGCGCAACCGGCGTGTCCAGATGTACATCGCGAGCGGCTTCGGCGCGGCAGTGATCCGCGCGATGAGATCGTCCTGCGCGCGGTAGGTGATGATCGGCAGCAGCGGCCCGAAAATCTCTTCCTGCATGATGCGCGCGTCGTCGGGTATTCCCCCCAGCAACGTGGGGGCGACGAATCGCCGGTCCAGGACGACCTCGCCGCCGTGCAACACCTGCGCGCCGCGCGAGCGGGCATCCTCGAGCAGCTCGGCAAGTCGCCCGGTGTGGCGCGCATTGACGATCCGGGCCAGATCCGGCGAGCGCTCGGGATCGGAGCCGTACCAGGCCGCGAGACGCCGCTTGAGCCGCGCGAGCACCGGCTCGTAGACGGTCTCGTGCACGTACAGGTGATCCGGCGCGATGCACGTCTGCCCCGCATTGAGACACTTGCCCCAGGCGATGACATCGGCGGCGCGATCGACGTCCGCGCTCGCGTCGATGATCGCCGGCGACTTGCCGCCGAGCTCGAGCGTGATGCTCGAGAGGTGCCGCGCCGCGGCGCTCATCACCACGCGACCGACAGCCGGCGAGCCCGTAAAGAAAATATGGTCGAAGGGCAGCTCGAGCAGGGCGCCGGCCACCGTCGCGTCGCCCTCGAACAACGCCACCTCGCTCTCGTCGAACGCCTCCCGGACCAGCCTCGCGAGCAGGCGGGAGCTGTACGGAGCGAGCTCCGACGTCTTGATGATCGCCGTGTTGCCACAGGCGAGCGCGGGGATGAGCGGTCCCAACGTGAGCACCAGCGGATAGTTCCACGGCGAGATGATGAGCGCGCGGCCGCGCGGCTCGCGCCGCACCCAGGCGCGGGTCCCGAGGGTTGCGACGGTCGGGCGCACGCGCTGCGGGCGCAGCCACCGCGCCAGATTGCGCCGATGGTCGGCCAGATCCGCCAACAGGGGCAGCACTTCAGCCAGCTCGGTCTCCGCCTCGGGGCGTCCCAGATCCGCGCGCATCGCCGCGAGGATCTCCCGGCGATGACTCAGGATCTGCGCGCGCAGGCGCTCGAGTCTCTCGAGGCGTTCCTGCACCGTGGCGCTGCGCAGGCGCACCGCCGTTGCGAGCTGCGCGTCGAACACCCGGCGGATCTGCGCAGCGAGCGATGCCGTCAACCCGCCGGGAAGCCCGTCCGGTGCGCGCTGCGGGTCGGGCGCCGTCGGCCGGCTCATTGCGAGACCGCCCGCGCCTGCTCGATGAACTGGCGCACCACCACCGAGCGCTCCTCACCCCGGTATGCCACGCCGAGCAGGGCATGCAACGTCTCGCCGTGCAGCGGCACGTACGCCACCATCCGGGGCTGCAGCGAGCGCATGCTCGCCGGCACGACGGAAATGCCGAGCGATGCCGCGACCAGATTGATCGTGGAGGACAGCTGCGGCGCGTATTGTCCCACCCGCGGCGTAAAGCCCGCCGCCTCGCAGGCGTCGACCACCTCGTCGGCCAGCCCCGGGCGCACGGCGCGCGGATACAGAATGAACGTCTCGGCGGCGAGGTCTCTGAGCCGCACGCTGCGGCGCCGCGCCAACTTGTGCTCGCCCGGCACCGCGACGACCAGAGGCTCCCGTTCCAGCAGATCGAACACCAACCCCCGTTCGTCCCGCAGCGGCGGGCGCAGGAAGCCCACGTCTATCCCGCCTTCCCGCAACTCTGTGGCGAGATCCGTGGACGGGTGCTCCTCGAGTGAGATCTCGACCTGCGGATAAGCGGCCCGGAAACCGCGCAGCGCGGAGGTCACCAGCGGATTGAACGAGGCGGACTCCGTGAAGCCCACCCTGACCCGCCCCCGGGAGCCGCGGGCCGCCGAGCGCACCAGCCCCGCGGCGTCGCGCACCGCGTCCAGGATGCGCGCCGCCTCGCCCGCGAACACCCGTCCGGCATCCGTGAGCGCGATTCGGTAGGCCGAGCGGTCGATGAGGATCACGCCGAGCTCCGCCTCGAGCGCCTTGATCTGCTGCGTCAGCGGCGGCTGCGAGATGTTGAGCCGGCGCGCCGCGCGGGTGATGTTCAGCTCCTCGGCCACGGCGAGGAAGTACCGCAGATGGCGCAACTCCATGACGATACTTCTCTCATATCGAAATTTTATTTTCAATATATTTTCGTTTGGGCTCCGGCGAGGCTAGAGTCGCCGCATGAACGCCACCGCACCGCCGGCTCCGGGGCTGAAACCGAAGAAATCCGTCGCGCTCTCCGGCGTGACGGCGGGCAATACCGCACTCTGCACCGTCGGGCGCAGCGGCAACGACCTGCACTACCGCGGCTACGACATCCTCGAGATCGCCACCGCGTGCGAGTACGAGGAAATCGCTCATCTGCTCATCCACGGCACCCTGCCGAACCGGACGGAGCTGGCCGCCTACAAGGCCAAGCTGCGTGCGTTGC
>JAJZZR010000202.1 GCA_021797465.1 Pseudomonadota bacterium
CTTGGAGAACCGCTTGTGCAGATCGTAGAAGCCGAATTGAATGTTCATGCCTCATTATAACTCCAACGACTCCGTCACTGCAGCCAACAGAGCCAATTTTTAGAGGTGCCCTTAAGTGGCGGGCCACCGGAACCAATCGCCGTGCGTGTCGGGACGCTACGCGGCTCGCAACCCCTGGTTGTAGCCGGGAAAGGCGCCAGGAAGAACAAAACGGCCAACAGAAGCGGTCGGAACAAAGCGGAAGAAGACATCGAGTGTCAGACCGCCCGGAGTTTGCGATATTCAGCTCGCCGAGGACTGCAGATGCGCCATCCGTTCCCTCCCGGGACGGTGGACCCCTTTGTCGTACCGCTTGCGCTGGCGGAATTATTGCCCGCTCCGGCTCATAAAAATGCACGCCGTCTGGAGGCACGGACGCGCGCCGCGGCGTGGATTCATCCCGTTTGAGTTGCAAGCTCGCTCGCGGGCGCCCATGGCGGCGGTTTCTGCGGAAAGTGCGGATCGCAAGGTAACGGTATACGGAGGAATCTAACAAAAATGTGGCGCATTCCGGTCCAATGAATGACCCGCTCGAAAATGATATCCGCGGTGCTCGTCGGCGTCGCGCTCACTGTGGCGGCGGGCGGGGGTTTGTGGGTCTACTCCTGGTTGCATCCTCCGCACGTACCCCGCTTCCTGCGTGTCTCCGGCAACATCGAGGCGCACGAGAGTTTGCTCAGCTTCAATGTGGTCCAGTCGCGCATCGTCGATCTGCCGTTTGACGAAGGTGCGTGGGTCAAGCGCGGTACGCTGATCGCCCGCGTTGCTGGCGCGCGGTATCGCCAGGAGGTGCGGATCGCACAAGCCGCGGTTCTCGTACAGCAGCGCAGCCTCGCCTCGGCTAGGCGCAACGTCCAAGCCGCTCACCGCGTGGTCGCCAGTGACTTAGCCGATTTCACCTACAGGAAAATCAATTACGACAGACTGGTGCGGCTCGTGCCCAATGGCGCCGCGTCACGCGATTCCCTCGATCTGGCGCGCGCGGCAATGGAGGAGTCGGCAGCCGTCCTGGGTCGTGACCGGGCTCTCCTGGTCGTTGCACAGCGCAATGTGGCGCTCGCCCGTGCGAATGTGCGCAATGCCAAGGCATCGCGCAAGCTCGCGAGGATCATCAGCGGCTACACCACGCTGCGCGCTCCGTTCAGCGGTGTGCTCATGGTGCGGCAGGCGGAACTCGGCGAAGTGGTCGGTCCGGGCACCCCGATCGTCACGCTCGGCGATCTGAAGCATATCTGGATGCGCGCCTACGTGAACGAGCGGGACCTCGGCCGGGTGCACCTCGGCGAAAAGGCCAGCGTAACCACCGACAACCGACCCGGGGAACGATTTACCGGGCGCGTGTCCTTCATTGCGGAAAATGCCGAGTTCACGCCGAAGACCGTGGAAACGTACGCCCAGCGGGTCACGCTCGTATACCGCATCCGTATCGACATCACCAACCGCGATTATGAGCTCGTCCCCGGAATGCCGGTGGATGCGCAAATCGAGCTCGCCCCGGATCCGCCCAGGTGAACGAACCGGCGGCAGAACCCGCGGTGGATGTCACAGCCTTGACGAAGCGTTTTGGAGCAGTAACGGCGATCGAGAACATCAGTTTCTCCGTGGGTTCGGGCGAGCTGTTCGGACTGATTGGTCCGGATGGCGCAGGCAAGACGACCATGTTGCGCATTCTTGCCGGGGTCATGGCTGCCGACGGCGGCAGTGTTCGTGTCGAAGACGTCGACGTTGTGGCGCATCCAGAGGACGTGCGCGAACGTATCAGCTACATGCCGCAGCGGTTCGGACTGTACGAGGACCTGACTGTCGAGGAGAACATCCGATTCTTTGCCGACGTCTTTGAAGTGCCTCGGCGGGTGCGTGACGAGCGCGCCACGGCACTGCTCGGCGCCTCAGGAATGCTGCGTTTCCGCAAGCACCTGGCCGGAGAGCTTTCCGGGGGCATGAAACAGAAGCTCGGACTTACCTGCGCGCTGGTGCATGCGCCGAGAATCGTGCTCCTCGACGAGCCGACCACGGGTGTTGATCCGGTCTCGAGGCGCGAATTCTGGGAGATTCTCTACAAGCTGCGCGCCGATGGCGCCGCCATTGTCATCTCCACCGCGTACCTCGACGAGGCGGATCGCTGTGATCGACTGGCGCTTATGCATAACGGTGCGATGCCCTTCTGCGAAGCGCCGGACGCGCTGCGCGCGCGCATGCCCGGGGGGATGGTCGAGATTGCGACCTCCGATGCACGCTCGGCGCGCGACGTCCTTGCCGGCGCACCCGGTGTCCAGGGCGTGTTGATGGTCGGCGACGGCGTTCACGTTCATGTGGACGATGCCGGCAGACGAGCCGCCGAACTCGAGCGCGTGTTGACGGAAAGAGCGGTTGCGCACGGGACCGCCCACACCGTTGTCCCCAGCATCGAGGACTTGTTCGTGGCACTTCTTGGCCATGGGCCCGCCGCGCCGGCACCGGTGTCCGCCCCATGAGCACTGCGGAGCCGATGATCCTCGTCGAAGGGCTGCGCAAGCAGTTCGGCGACTTCGTGGCTGTCGCCGGTATCAGTTTCGATATCGCCCGCGGTGAGATCCTTGGTTTCCTCGGGCCAAACGGCGCCGGAAAATCAACCACGATCCGCATGCTGTGCGGACTGCTGAAACCGACCGAAGGCAGGATCATCATCGACGGGATCGACGTCGCCCGGGATCCTGAGACTCTGCGTATGCGTATCGGTTATATGTCGCAGAAGTTCTCTCTTTATCAGGATCTGACGGTCACAGAGAATTTGCGGTTTTACGGGGGGATCTACGGTCTGTACGGCGCGGCGCTTACCGAGCGTATTCGCTTTGCGCTCGAGATGTCGGATTTGACGATGCATCCGGACACGCTTGTGAGTGACCTTGCCGGCGGGTGGAAGCAACGCCTTGCGCTCGGATGCGCCATCTTGCATCGACCCCGTGTTCTCTTCCTTGATGAGCCGACCTCCGGCGTCGACCCACTGTCGAGGCGCCGGTTCTGGGATCTGATTCAGGACCTCGCGAACGGTGGTGTCACGACTCTCGTTTCGACCCATCATATGGACGAGGCACAATACTGTAATCGTATCGTGCTCATCGACCGTGGCAGTATTGTGGCCTTCGACACCCCCGGGCAGCTCAAGCTGCGCTCGCTCGGCGGGCAGTTGCTGCGTGTGGATTGCTCCGCCCCAGATCGGGCGATGACTGTCCTGCGGAACGTTCCCGCCGCGCGTGATATCGCCATATTCGGCAAGAGTCTGCATGTCCTGGTTGACAACGCCGCAAGTGCGACGGACGCAATCGACGCGATCCTGCGCGAGCACGGAATTACCGAGGCAAACGTGACGCGGATCGACGCCACACTCGAGGACGTCTTCGTGCGTCTGGTCAGTGCGGGCAACGCTCAAGCGAGCGCGGGAGCGGGTCGGTGAGACCTCGGCGCGTCGGGGCCATTGGTGTCAAGGAAATGCTGCAGGTCTGGCGCGATCCGCGCAGCCTGATGTTGGCGCTGCTGATGCCGGTGATGCAGATGCTGCTGCTCGGTTATGGAGTCAATCTTGACATCGCCCATGTGCCGACCTGCACGTATGACGAGCAAGGCAGCCAACTCAGCCAGTCCTTGCTCAAGAACTTTCAGGCCTCCAGATACTTCGATCTCGTCGCGAGCCTCTCCAGTCAGCAGCAGATCCGCGCGGCGATGAACAGGGGGGTGTGTGAACTCGCGATCGTGGTGCCGGCGGATTTTTCGCGACAGATCGCTGAATTTCACCACGCTTCGGTGCAGGCGATTGTCGATGCCACGGATAACAACACAGCGACCATCGCCACTGCATACGCCGACGCGGTGGTGCAGAATTTTTCAAATAAGGTGCAGCTTAAGTTCGATGCGTTGCAGGGCGACACGGTCATCCCGCAGCCGATTGCGGTGCAGTCGCGTGTCTGGTTCAACGAAGGTCTCGTCAGCAGGGATTTCATCATCCCGGGGGTGATCGCACTCGTGCTCGCGCTCGTCGGCGCGCAGCTGACCTCGCTTACGATTGCCCGCGAATGGGAGCGCGGCACCATGGAGCTTTTGCTGTCGACGCCGGTGACGCCGATGGAAATGATGATCGGCAAGCTGCTGCCATATTTCGTGATCGGGCTTGTGGACTCCGGCATCTGCCTCGCCTGCGCATTGCTGCTGTTTCATGTGCCGTTCCGTGGTGCCTTCATCACGCTGTTCGTCATTACCGCGCTCTTCCTGGTGGTAGTGCTCAATATCGGTTATCTCCTCTCGGTTCTGATTCGCAACCAGCTCGGTGCCAGCCAAATAGCGATGCTCGTCACGATCATGCCGATCTCGCTGCTCTCCGGCTATACCTTTCCAATCGATCAGATGCCGGCTGCCATTCGTGTCATTACGTACGTGATCTACGCGCGGTATTTTGTCACGATCCTGAAGTCGGTATTCCTCAAAGGCAGCGGCATCGCCGCACTATGGGGGCCGATTTCGGCGCTCATTATCTATGACGTCCTAGTTGTCTTGATCGCCTCGCGCGCATTTCGCAAGCGGATTGCGTGAATATCATGTTCGGTCGGATCATGCGCATCGTTATCAAGGAGCTGATCGAGCTCAGGCGCGACCGCTGGGCGCGTTTCAGGCTTCTCGTGCCGCCGCTGATCCAAGTGCTGATATTCGGCTACGCGGCGACGTTCGATATCGCCCACGTATCGACCGCTGTGCTGGACTTCTCGCATAGCCAGCAGAGCCGTGCGTTGATCGCGGATTTCGTCGATAGCGGGCGCTTCAACGTGGTGCGTGTCGCGGCAACACAGCGTCAAGCCGATGAGGCGATCGCTACGAGTCAGGCGGCGCTCGCCATCGTCATACACGCCGGTTTCGCACAGGCCTTGCTCAAAGGACAGAGCGCGCCGGTACAGATTCTTCTGGACGGCACGGACTCGAATTCGGCGTTGATCGGACTCGGCTACGCCAACCAGATCATCGGGACATTCTCGCAGAAATACGCAACTGTATTCCTGGATCGAACGCGGCCGGCGGAGGTGCCGCAGCAGGTGCGGATCTCACTCGACGATCGCCCTTGGTTTAACGACAATCTCAACAGCCGGTGGTTCTTCGTACCGGGTGTAATAGCGACGCTTACGCTCGTGATCGTGGTTAATTTGACGGCATTCGCGATCGTGCGAGAGAGAGGTGGGTACGCTCGAACAGATCCTGGTGACACCCATTCGCCCGTTCGAATTGATGGCCGGAAAGATGATCCCGTTCTTCGGTGTAGGACTGGCGGTCGTCACGATCATCACTCTGTTCGGAAGCCTATGGTTTCAGGTGCCGTTTCGCGGCGATCCTCTGGTTCTCCTGTTCGGGACTTCGCTATATTTGCTCAGCACTCTGGCGATAGGCCTTGCCATCTCGACGGTCTGCAAGACCCAGCAGCAGGCCTTCGCCACCAATTTCTTCTTCGTAAATCCGCTGTTCACCCTTTCGGGCTTCGCCTTTCCGATTGCGAGCATGCCGAAAGTACTGCAATGGCTGACCTATCTCGATCCGGTCCGCTATGATCTTGTCATCATTCGGGCGACTTTTCTGAAAGGGGTCGGCCTCGATGTCCTGTGGCCGCAGTTCCTGGCGCTGTTTGTGATCGCCGTCGCACTTCTCGGTGTGGCGGTAATGCGTTTCCGGAAGTCTCTGGACTGACGCGGTATGCGGTACCTCACGCACGACGGCAGCGACGGGTCGAATACGGCCTTTTATGGGTGATCGCTGGGGCATCGTCCATGTCCAACCCTTGGTCCTGAACGACCAGCGCCAATCCGGTGCCGCCATCTCCTCGAGCCACCTGAATTGCCGGTCTGCGATCGTCCGGGCGGAAGCCGCCTCTCATGCGCGCCGCGCGAGCAAGTCCGAGGACTGATGCAGCAGCACGGGTGGTGCGCAGCCCAGGCTAACGAATTAGCGCGGGCGCGCAATGGGGACCGGATCACCGACCGTCGGATCGGTCCAATCCTTCGAGATACCGCTTCACTCGCGGCCAGTCGCCGGGGCGCACCCAGATCTGACGCAGGACAAAGCCCGCCTTCCGCCGCCGCTCGCGCTCGGCGCGTTTGCGGCGTGCCGCGGAATTGGCGGCCGGACCACTCATCGGTTGCTGTCCTCGCGATCGGGTTTCTCCGCCGATGACGCCTGTCGCTGCGGATCTGCTTCGTCGCTGTCACTGATGAGTTGATGCAGTCGGCCCACGGCGGTCCGCAAAGAGGGAAGATGGCCCTTTACGATATCCCATATGCGATCGGGCTCGATCTTCGCGTACCCGTGGACGATGACGTTCCTTGCGCCAATGACTTGGCTCCACGGGACGTCTGGCGCGAGATCTCGGGTATGTTGGCTTAATTTCCCCGCAGCCTCGCCAATGATCTCGATGTATCGCTCGACGGCGGCCTGCAAATCCTCGTTCCCGAGAAAGCCGGCGAGATCGACGCCCGATGTCGCCCGCTCAATCCGCGCAATGCGGTTTGCAATGTGTTCAAGATAGTCGGAATCGCGGACTTTCTTGGACCTCATAACGGCATCGCCTCGGAATACGCCTCGTCACGTATCCGCTGAGGCAGGTCAGCCGAAGGCACGACATCGACCGGACGCCCGATGAGGGACGATATGTCGTAGTTCATGCCACCGAGCGCGAATAAATTGAGCCGGTGACCTTCGGGGTCGTCCACCAGGATGTCGAGATCGCTGTCCTCAGTGTCCTCTCCTCGTGCGACGGACCCGAAGACTCGCGGATTGACGCCTCCATAATGTGCCACGATCGCACGAATGCGCTCGCGGTGCATGGCAAGGACCTCTGAAGGTTTCATGACCTCAGCGTACCCTGGTGACATGTCACGGTCAAGGGACTTCCTATACAGGTCGCCCCTGCATCGAAGCGAACCTGGACGTGAGCGACCCCGCCGCCCCTGAGTCGGCGCGCAGCGTTGGCGCTCGCCAGCTACAAGGCGATGCGAGCGCCGTGAAGCGGGACGTGCGGCGGCCACCGTGAGCAGGTTCTGTTCCTGTTGAGCCGGTTCGCTCGGATCTGTTAAAACATCCAGTATGAACGAGGTCTGCACCGGCAAGCGCGCCTATCGGATGCGGGTTTATCCGACACTCGCGCAACGGCGTGTTCTCGGGAGGCTGTTCGGCGCCAAACGCATGGTGTGGAACTGGGCGCTCGAGCGGCGCGAGTCCTGTGCTCCGCAAAAATTGTATCAGGCGGCAGCAAGACGGTATTCGTGGTGGAGTCCGCAGAGGATTGGCTCTGCTTGCACCGCGTAGGACTCACCGCGACGGTGTCGTGAACAGGGCTTCGGGGAGAAGGTGGGCGCAGGATCAGGAATGCCTGGTCCCAAGGCCATATGTGGGCGGCCGCGATTGTAGTGCTGGACCCAGTCCTTCAGCAGTCTGCGCAGATGGGTTTCGGAGAACGGTACGACCCAGTCGAGGCACTCCCTGCGTAGAGTTGCGATGACCCGCTCGCAGAGGGCGTTCATCTTGGGGCAGTGCGGGGCGGATCTGAGTACCTCGATCCCGAGGGCGTGGACCGAGGAATCGAGGTCTCGAGAGAAAATACTGTCGCGATCATGGAGCAGGAATCGGTATCGATGACCGATGCCAATCACCTTGCGCAGCTGCTGCAGAGTCCACGCAGCGGTGGGATGTGCCGTGACGTTGCAGTGGATCAACCGACGGATCCCATGCTCGATCACGACGAATACGTGGAGCATGCGGAAACTCGCCGTGATGGCGAGGCAGAAATCACAGGCGAGGAATCCCTGGGCGTGCAGACGCAGGAAGGTGGACCAGCGTAGATCCCCTCGCGAACGGCTCGGAGGATGCCGAGGCATGTACTTGCGCACGGTGCGCGGGGAAACCTGGATGCCGAGCTTCAGCAGAAGCTCATTCGCCATGCGCTCCTCGCCCCAGCGGGGAGTCTCCGTGGCCATCCGCCGGATCACTCCCTGCAGCTGAGGAGGAATCGCTGGACGGCCGGGACGGGACTGCACTCGCTACAGCAGCTTCCAGGCGCTGCGATGCCAGCCGAGCAGAGTCTCCGGGCGAACAACCACTGGAAGAGTTTTGACAGAAGCGTCAGCCTGACTCGGGTGACCGGATCGATGCGCCGCGGCTTGATGCCCCGTTCGATATACAGAGCCAGCTGTCGACGAAGGAAAAGATTCTCGGCTTGGATCGCACGAGTCGAGCGCAGTGTCAGCCGCAGCCACATCAGAGCGTCACAAATCAGGGCGAATAGGGTGGCGAGGCCTGTGCGCATGACGGGATCATGCCACACGAGGAGCGCATCGGCGCCATAATTGCCCGAGAAGCCCACTCACGCAATAATTGCGGAGCACAGTGGACGCCTTCGACGTCAACCTTGAGGACTATCACTGATGAACACCTTGCGAAGTCAAAATCGTCGTCCGACGCACCCCGGCGCCATTCTGCGCGAGGACGTGCTGCCGGCGCTCGCGATGACTCAGGTAGAACTCGCTGAGCGGCTCGGCGTCAGCCGACTCACGGTATCTGAACTGCTGAACGAGAAGCGCGCGCTCTCGACCGAGATGGCGCTGCGGCTCGGGAGGCTGCTCGATACTAGCCCGGAAAGCTGGCTCGCGATGCAGGATGCAGTGGACCTCTGGGAAGTCCGCAACGCCAAGATGGAAGAGCTCGAGTCGGTCAAGCCGGTCTCGAAGCGGAAGGTGGCCTGAGGGCAGCCGCGGCGAACACTGTAAGTGATCTGCCCGGACGCCCTTCAGAATTCAACGTCGCGGCCGACCTGTTCATCTGAGGAGCGCATGGCGCTGCCACCCAAGTACAGCCCGGAGGAGATCGAGCGCCGTCTCGTGGCGCTCGAGGCGGCGCGGTGGAATAACGCCATCGACGGGTGCTACGAAGGCCCCGAGAACGCGCTGGTGCTCGATGCGTGCGCGCGCGTCGAGATCGACCGATCTGAGTTCAACCGTAGAATTCGCGAGAACCTATGACTGGTGACTGCCCGCCTGTCCGACCATGAAAGACACGAGCGGGTGAAAGCCCCGAACCTCGCGATATACGTATCCATTCCGGACGGATACGTGACTTGAGGCAGGAAGAGCGTCGCGCGGAAGAGGGACTGCGGCGTTTGGGGCACGGTAAACTGATTGGTGTCACTTTAGCGGTCTGAAAGGAAAGTCGTCCTATTTCGGGAGGTTATCGAGCATCTCGCCGAAAGCTTGGAGACATCGTGACAGTTTGGCTTCACCTTCTGGAGTAGGCATGAGATGTCCGCAGTCGGAGCACGCGTGAACTTTGACGCGTTCGACGTTGATCTGTCGAGCTGGGAGGGTGAGCGGGTAGGTGGCGGCTCGGCGCTCGAGGTTTCGACCGCCGCACTTCTGGCAGGTTCGGGGCTTTGGCATGGGGAAAAGTATGGCGCGGAAGGGTTGTTCGCGCATCAGGTTTTTGCTCGCGGGGGATCGAGCGGATGACTGGTATCAGGCGGCCTTGCGCAACGGCATCGGTTCAGCGGGAGGGGATATCCGTGCGGCGAGAGCCTCACGCGCGAGCTGCATCACGTAGTGCAGGGGGTGAAGTTTTTGCAGCTGAGCGGTGCGGAAGTGACTGAGAAGGATGGCGTGAGTCTTGGCTCTGGGGTTGACCCGATTTCGTGGACGGTCTTGAGTTTGTAAGCTTGGCTGTGGTTCGTCTCCTCTTCGTTCCGGATCATTCTCACCGTGGTCTTCCACGCAGTGCAGTCTCACCGCGCTTGGCGCGGGGAGAAGCTCCGGGTGTGGCTCGGGTGGTTCTGGGTGAAGTGCCTTTCGAACTCCTGTGGAGAATCGTAACCGATCGATGAATGGCGACTTGTTGTATTATACCACGAATTGATCCAACAGAAAATGACCGAGCGCGCCTCATCTCGCGTCCGGAAGCGATTTCGATCCAACACCTCACATTCCAGAGTCGAGAAGAAGCTCTCGGCCATCGCGTTGTCGTAACAGTCGCCGACGCTCCCCATCGAAGGACGCACGCCGAGCTTCGTGCAGCGGTTGCCGAAGGCAATCGCGGTGTACTCGCTCCCGTGATCGGAATGGTGGATTACGGCGCGCGGGCCGCGTTCGGCGTAGGCCATCTCGAGAGCCTGCAGCACCAGAGAGCTCGCGAGCCGCCTGGCCATCGCCCATCCCACCACCAGACGCGAGAACACATCGAGCACGATCGCCAGGTACGTAACACCTGCGGGCGCCGCAGTTCAGCGGTGCACCTGGATCCCAAGTGCACAACCCAAAGCATGCTCCCCACGATCCGATTTGTCTAGTTTGTCCATTATGGTCATAATGGATCGCAAGGAGATCATGATGCGCCACATATCCGCCACCGATGCAAAACAGCGGCTCGCCGCGTTGCTCGATGCCGCGCAGCGCGAGCCCATCGTCATCCGCCGGCAGAACCGGGATATCGCCGTGGTGCTCTCGCCCGCGGAGTACGACCGACTGCGCGGACTCAATGTCGCGGAGTTCCAGGCGTTCTGCGATCGGGTGGGCCGAAAGGCCACGGAACAGGGATTGACCGAGAAGAAGCTCGCGCAGCTGCTCGCCGACGACGATGCCCCACGAGCCCGAGCGCATCGTCGCTGATACCAATCTTCTCGTCAGCCGCCTGCTGCTGCCGCAGTCCTTGCCCGCCAAGGCCGTGCGCAAGGCGGTGGATGAGGGGCAGCTCCTGGTGTCCGATGCGACACTCGAGGAGCTCGCGGACGTCCTGTCGCGGGCGAAATTCGACCCGTACATCAGCCTGGAGGACCGGCAGGGATTCATTCGGGTGCTGAACCGCGTTGCCGAGCGGGTCATCGTCACTGCGCCCATCCAGGCCTGCCGTGATCCCAAGGACGATAAATTCCTCGAGGTGGCGCTCCATGGGCAGGCCAAGGTGATTCTCACCGGCGATCGTGATCTGCTCGCGCTGCATCCCTTCCGGGGAGTCGATATCCTCTCGCCCCGGGAGTACCTGGCGCGATGAGCGCCCGGCGGGCCGAACCGATGGGAGTGGGATGGGGGAGGGCATGAGCTCGACGAACGAGGCGTTCGCGCGGATCCAGATCGATGCCCAGCTGAAGGAGCAGGGCTGGGACCTCACCGATCGCAATGCCGTGCGGTGCGAGGTCACGATGCCCGACGGCACCCGCGCGGACTACGTCCTCTGCGACCGCCACGGCCGGGCGCTCGCAGTCGTCGAAGCCAAGCGCGCGGAGACGGTCCTCGGTGTCGCCGAATCCCAAGCCGAGGCCTACGCGGCGCACCTCGGCATTCCGTACGTGTTTCTCGCGAACGGCGAGGAGATCCGTTTCTGGGACCGGGAGCACGAGGCCTACCCGAGGCGGGTCAAGACCTTCTTCTCGCAAGCGGATCTCGAGCGCCGGGTCGCCACCACGATCGTGCGACGCGATCCGCTCGCCGTTGCCGTCGACCGGCGCATTGTCGAGCGCGACTATCAGATCGATTGCCTCGATACGCTCTGCCGCGAGCTTGCCGCCGGCCGGCGCAAGCTCCTCGTCGAGATGGCGACCGGCACTGGCAAGACCCGCACCGCCGCGGCGCTGATCAAGCGGCTCTTTGAGGCGAATGCTGTCACGCGGGTGCTCTTCATCGTCGATCGCATCACGCTCGCGAATCAGACCGAGGATGCCTTCGCGGAATATCTTCCCGACTACCCGAGCTACGTGCTCCGCAGCGGGCGGCGGTTCCAGGACGAGAAGCGCATCACCATCACCACGCTGCAGAGCATGGTGAACATCTACCGCGAGTACTCGGCGGGATACTTCGACCTGGTGTTCTCCGATGAGTGTCATCGCAGCATCTACGGCAAGTGGCGCGGCGTACTCGAGCATTTTGATGGCATCCAGATCGGACTCACCGCGACGCCCTGCGTCTCGAGCCTCGATGACGAGGCGCCGGACGAGGAAGACCAGGCCTTCGTGCGGGATACCTTGCGGTTCTTCGAGGTGGAGAAGCCGACGTTCTCCTACAAGCTCAGGGACGCGATCCGCGAGGGATACCTGGTCCCGTACCAGATCTACAAGGCCAAGACCGTCAAGACGGCTGCCGAGGGCGGGTTTCCGGTCGCCCGCCAGGACCTCGATTGGACGGCCATGGATGCCGGGACACGGTCGGAGTTCGAGGCGCTGTTCGCGAAGGAGGGGGACCCGATGACGGTGGACCCCTCGGCGCTCGAGCGCCGCTTCACGATTCCGGAGCGCAACCGGGCCATGGTCCGGGAGTTCAAGGACGTGCTGACGAAGGGCTACCTCGACGCCAAGGGCATCCAGAGAAAGCCGCTCTTGGGCAAGACCATTGTGTTCGCGGTGACCAAGCGCCACGCGGAGACGCTGGCGAAGCTCTTCGATGAGGCCTTCGCCGACCGAAAATCGGCACCTGAGATCCGTTACGCCGATTACGTGGTCTCAGGGCTCGGCGCAGAGGACAGCCCGGACGGCGAGACCCTGATCAAGCGCTTCAAGAAAGAGAAATTCCCGCAAATCCTGGTCTCGGTGAACATGCTGGATACCGGGTTTGACTGTCCGGAGGTGGTGAACTTGTTGTTCGCCCGGTTCACCAAGTCCGCGATCCTCTATCAGCAGATGCGCGGCCGCGGTACGCGCAAGGCCAAGGGGAAGGCGCTCTTCACGATGTTCGACTTCGTGGGGGTCTCCGACTTCCACGGCGATGATGACGGTGCCATAGAGGGTGGGTTCATCACCCAGGCGAAGCCCCGGAAATCCGTACCACCACGTCGCCTCCTTACCGTCGATGTCGACGATCACATCGACCCGACGAGTCGCGCCTGGGTCACGGTCGATGAGGACGGGCGCCTCGTGTTCCCTGAAGTCTCCGAAGCCCGTGCGAATGCGCTCGGCGCGGCGTTCGAGGCGTGGCTGCTGTCGCGATCCCGACTCACGGCGGAGCAGGGCCGGTGGCTCGCGCTCCTCGGGAACCAGATCCGCGCGAATGCTGAGACCTGGTCGGAGGTGTCGGCCGGGCACTTCGCCTTTCAGCCGTTCTCGTCCATGGGTGGGCTCGGTCAGGCCGTGCGCGTATTCGGCGGGACCGAGGCGCTCGAGGCCATCCTGTCCGCGCTCAACGGCGCGGTGTTCGGTGCAGAGGGCGCTCGCGCCGACCGTGCCGCCGGATCCGATGAATACCGTGGCGATGCCACGCTGCCCTAACCACACGAGTCGAGTGAATCCATGCCCTTGACCCCGGACATGCGCCGCCAGATCGATCAGATCCGAGACTACCTCTTCGGCGGCGGGTATCCCAATCCGATGGCGAACGCCGAGCAGCTCTCGTTCCTGTTCTTCTTCTACCTCATCGAGGGAATCGATGCCGAGAATGCCGAGCGGGCCAAGGTGCTCAAATCAAAGCACCGGAGCCTGTTTGCCGGCGACTGGACGCTGCGAAATCCCCTGAATGCTCCCAAGAAGGGCGACACCACCATTCCGAAGGACCGGTTCCGCTGGTCCGTCTGGGCCCGGGGCCTCTCCGGGGAGGCGCTGGTGCGCTTCGTGCAGGATGAGGTCTTCCCGTTCTTCGAGGAGATCGCCGATCGCTCGGCGACGAATTTCATGCGCGGCGCACGGCTCAACATCACCGAGCCGACAGTGCTCACGCAGGTCGTCACGCTCGTCGATGGACTCAAGCTCGATGAGGCCGACGCGGACACCAAGGGCGACCTCTTCGAACACGTCCTGAAGCAGATTAAGCAGGCGGGTGAGCTCGGGCAGTTCCGCACCCCCCGGCACATCATCCGCGCGATCGTGGCGATGGTGGATCCGAAGATCGGGGAGACGGTCTACGACCCGGCCGCCGGCACGGCGGGGTTCCTGGTCGCGGCTTACAACCACATCCGGCTCGCGAGCTCCTCACCCGCGGGGATCACGGAGATCGACCTCGACGGCAAGCGGCAGCGTCGGGGGCTCGGAGACCGGCTCTCGTCCGCGCAGCTCGCCACGCTGCAGTCGAAGACCTTCTACGGCAACGACGTCGATCCGCAGATGGTGCGCCTTGCGACCATGAACCTGACGCTCCGGGGCCTGCCGAACGTGCGGATCCTGCTGCGCAACGTCCTCACCAGCACGCTCGACCCGGAGAAGCGCGAGGCGCTCGAGCTACCGGAAGAGGGCTATCACGTGGTGCTCGCGAATCCCCCATTCGCGGGCAAGATTGATGCGGACCGGGTGGTCGATGACGTGAAGGTCGGAAACTCAAAGGCGACCGAGATCCTGTTCCTGAAATACATGCTGGAATCCCTTCGACCCGGGGGCCGCTGCGGCGTCATCGTCCCGGAGGGACTGCTTTTCGGGTCCACCGGGGCCCACAAGGAGATCCGAAGGCAGCTCATCGAGAACAACCGGGTCGAGGCGGTGCTGTCGCTCCCTGGCGGGGTATTCCAGCCGTATTCAGGCGTCAAAACGTCGGTGCTGCTGCTCAAAAAGGGCGGCAGCACGGAGCGGGTCCTCTTCCTGCATGTCGACAACGACGGCTACAAGCTCGACGCCAATCACGATACGCCGATCGAGGCGGACGATCTGCCGCAGCTCATGACCACATACGCGACTAGGGACGAAAAGGCGGCGGCGTGGGCCCAGCGTGACCCGAAGGCGCCATGGCATGAGAAGTGGTGGTTCGCAGATGCGGCGGAGTTGCGGTCTAACGAGTTCAATCTATCGGCAGGCCGATATCGGCCGGTGAATGCCTCGACAGCCGAGCACCGAGATCCGCGGGAGCTGCTGGATGAACTCGCGGAATTGGAGAGGGAGATTCAGGCGGAGGTCGCCGCACTGAGAGAAGCTCTATCGGAGACATCGTAAACATGGGGTGGCCAACCCAGAGCTTGGAGACTGTGGCGGCAGTGATCCGTGGAGTCTCCTTTGATAAGTCGGAGGTCACCGCTGAGCCTGGTGAAGGGTTGCTGCCCATACTTCGCGCCGGCAACATTTCCGACGCCCTCGATACCCGTTCAGACCTAATTTGGGTTCCGTCGACAAGGGTTAAGCCAGAACAGAGGCTACGCCCCGGTGACATAGCAATCTGCATGTCATCAGGCAGCCAGGCCGTCGTTGGTAAGTCAGCGCCGCTTCGGGAGGACTGGAGCGGTAGCGTAGGCGCATTTTGCGCGATCATCCGCCCCGAACAATCTCGGATTGATCCAGAGTTTCTTGCGCTCTACATGCGATCCGAGACCTTTCGCGCTTGGACGCGAAGGAGTGAGGGCGCAAACATCAAGAACATCAGACATTCAGAGCTGCTTGATGTTCGCATTCCAGTCCCCCCGATGGATCAGCAGCGGCACGCAGTCGATTTGCTATCCCGCTCCGAGAACATCGTACGGATGCGGCGGGAGGCGGAGAAGAAAACGAAAGAGATCATTCCGGCGCTGTTTCTGGATATGTTCGGGGATCCGGCGACGAATCCCAAGGGATGGGAAAATCAACCTGTCGGAGATGTGATCCGCTCAGCCGAGTATGGGACCAGCACTAAGGCGAGCGAGGTCGAATCCGGAGTGCCTGTGATTCGCATGGGCAACGTCGAATCGACCGGCCGGCTCAGTCTCACGGACTTGAAATACGTAGTGCTTCCGGAGGATGAACGGCGCAAGTACACGCTACAAAGTGGCGACATCCTGTTCAATCGCACAAATAGCAAAGACCTCGTCGGGAAAACCGGAATCTGGCGTGGCGACACGCCAGCTGTGGCGGCCTCGTATTTCATTCGCGTACGCTTGAATGAAGAGATAATGCTTCCAGATTATTTCTGGGCGTTCATGAACACTTCGCATATGAAGTCTGTGCTTTATTTGACAGCTCGCGGTGCAATAGGCCAGTCGAACATCAATGCGCAAGAATTGCGTGCATTCGTGGTTCCGTCGCCACCAAGGTCGTTGCAGACGACATTCGCACGCCGGGTGGCTGAAGCGCTAGAGCTCGAGGGGCAGCAGAGCTTGGCGAGCGCGACTGCGCGAACAGCGTTTCAGTCATTGCTGGCCGGCGTGTTTGAAGGATGACGTGTTCCACGGCGCTCCTATCACCAAAGGACGAGTGGGAGAACAGTGTTCAACAGACACGATGAACACTTCCAAGATGACGGCGACTGCACCTCAATGCCGTGAGCATCTGCGTCGTCTCGTCGAGTCCGCGGTGAATGCGTTGGAAACAGTTGCGCCAATTGCGGCAAGCTGTGCCAACGAGAGTGACCGACCGGCCCTCAGTCGGAATGGTGGCGCTTGATCTCTGGCATCACCGTGTCGATGACCGCATCGTCGGAAATCGCATTCGCAGCACTGCGATGAAGGGATCGGTAACGCCTGCGCTGCACAGGACTTTGCGTCCGTCGGCTCGATAGCGTCACGCTGCGGCTGAGAATTCACCAAGCACAGCCGCGAACTGAGTCCCCGGTGAGTCCCCAGCTGGCGGAGGAAATCCACTGGTGCGTGATTAGGGACGCAAGCCTTTGATTTATTGGTCGGGGTGACAGGATTTGAACCTGCGACACCTACGTCCCGAATCCGGCTCTTGTGCCTCTACGTGATTCCTAATGTGTAATAAAACAATAACTTAGCACACATCGAGCCTCGCCGAAACCCATCAAAAACCACCTATCTCAGGGGGCATCTGCCACCGAAATGCCACCGATTTGGGACTTCGTTGGCCGCGTCATGCGTGCTGGCCCGCAGGCATAGCTCCATGACGCCCTGGGCAGGGTGAATCAGCGCTGCGGCCAAGCGGCTGAGCGATAAAGGCGGCGCTGCCCGGGCTGGACTTCCCCGCCGCGCTGGCGTATAAGGGGCAGCGGTAATTGGAGGCGATGGGCGGGGTGTGAGTGCTCAAAGATATCCAGGTGCGGCGGGTACGGCCCGAGGAGAACGGACGCTACCAAGAGCTGATGCAGGCGCACCATTACCTCGGGGCACTGGCGAAGATTGGCGAGACGCTGTGGTACGTGGCGACTTGGGGCCAGGAGTGGGTGGCGCTGCTGAGCTTCTCGGCCGCCGCATTGAAGATTTCCGCCCGGGACCGCTGGATTGGCTGGAGCTCTCGGCAGCAGTACGCGCGCTTGCACCTGCTGGCGAACAACTCCCGATATTGCGTTTTGCCCGACTGGCACCGTCCGAATGTCGCCTCGCGCATTCTCGCTCTGTGCGAGCGACGCCTCAGCGCCGATTGGCTCGAGGCGTTCGGGCATCCGATTGTTTTGCTCGAGACCTTCGTCGATCCGCGCCGCCACCGCGGCACGCTCTATCGGGCCGCCAACTGGATCGAGGTCGGCTCGACTCTCGGCTACCGGCGCCGCCAGGGCGGCTATAGCGCCACGAGCGACTCACCCAAGACCGTCTTGCTGCGCCCGCTTTGCCTGCAGGCCCGCGCCATATTGTCGGCGGCCGATCTGCCGGCCCCGTATGCCAAAGGAGTGCCGAAGCTGATGCTCACCGCGACCCAAATGCAGTCCTTGCCGCAGTTCTTCCGCGCCATCCCCGATCCGCGCCGTGGCCAAGGCCGGCGCCATCCGCTGCACGTGGTGCTCGCGCTCGCCGCGGCCGCCACGCTGTGCGGAGCACGCGGCTACAAGCACATGGCCGAGTGGGCCGAGCATCTCTCCCAGAGCGCCCGGGCGCGCTTTCGCTGCCGGCGGGTGCAGGGACAGTATCTGGTGCCGAGCTTTGGGGTCATCCGCGACGTGCTGATGCGGGTCGAGCCTGAGCACCTCGATCAGGCCCTGCAACGCTGGAATGAGCAGTTCGCCCCGCAGGACTCAAGCCTCGCAATCGACGGCAAAACGATGTGCAACGCGATCGACGACAACGGCGCACGCCCGCACATCATGAGCGTCATCGGCCATGAAACCGGCGCCTGTTATGCCCAAAAAAAGTCGGCCTCCTGCCCGTAGCGGGTGATCCGGACACCGGCAAGCAAACCAATGAGATCAAAACCGCCATCCCACTGCTCGAGCCGCTGGACCTTACGGAGAAGGACATCACCGCCGATGCGCTGCTGACGCAACGCTCCATCGCACAGTTCATCCGCCGCCGCCTCGGTCATTACCACTTCACCGTCAAAGGCAATCATCCGGCGCTGCTCGCCGACCTCGAGCGCTACTTCGCCGACCGCCCGGGGAGTGCCCACTTCAGCGAGACCTCCTGTGGCCACGGGCGCATCGAAACCCGTTCCATCTGGGTCACCGATGCTCTGAACTCCTACCTCGAGTTCCCCTCTCTCGCCCAGGCCTTCCTCATCGAGCGCCAGGTGCTGAAGAAAAAAACCGGCCAGCTCACCGGCGAACTCGCCTACGGCATCACCAGTCGTCCGGCCTCCGAGGCCTCCCCGCAGCGCCTGCTCGAGATCAACCGCGGCCACTGGGTGATCGAGAACCGCTGCCACTATGTCATCGACTGGAACTTCGACGAGGACCGCAGCCGCATCCGCTCAGGCCACGGCCCGGAAAATGTCTCCCGTCTGCGCCGCTTCGCCGTCTCCCTCATCCTCTGCAAGCCCGGGCGCAAGGTCGCCGAAACGCTGCGCCGCCTCAACCGCAACGTGCGCACCGTCTTCGACTATCTGCTGATGAGCGAGAACTCTCGCCGCCTACCCTGCGCGCGCTCCGCAGCGGCCGCTACGGCTGCCTCCCAGTAGCCTCTCCGGCTTGCCCTCACCGACCCCATCCCACCGTTCACTGCGGTGACGGATCGCTACGCCTCCACCCGGCTGCCTACACCACAGAACCATCAAATGCCGCCCAAAATCGGTCAGATCGCCCCTAATACCTCCCTTCAGCCGCCTCGCCAACCTCCCCAGTACCCCCTTTCAGCACCCCCCGTCCTCCCATGCCGGACCAGAACAGATTTGCCGTG